>NZ_JBFAKG010000053.1:0-73726 GCF_040655595.1 Saccharopolyspora sp. NPDC050389 | reverse complement strand
GGATAACCCTGTCACCCGACGACTCGACAACACCCCAGCACGACCCACACGAAGATCATCTCAGTCAAGATCGCCAACTATGCACGAGGTCGTTAGTCGGGCTCGATTGGACCAAGCCTCACATGCGCTTCGGGCAGATGAGCTTCTTCGACGCAATGGATACCAATGAGACACTTGCCCATGAATTCGCCGCTCACCACCTGGCCATCGACAGCGACGGTGAAACCGTCCTGCCTCGCGCATCCCAGCGACGGCTGGCGTTCCGCAAGCTGATCGCGGATCCGTTCGACTTCAGCCGCCGCCCGCTGATGGGCGCGATCGGCACCCTTACCATCCGGGGCGGAGAGTGTCCCAGCGTCGTTCTTCACCAACGCGACTCCGCCCGCGTCGCAGGCGGTGGCGGAATGGTGCACCTGCTTCCTGCGGGAATCTTCCAACCCTCGTCGGTCATACCGGCAGCCATCACGGCGGACTTCTCGATCTGGCGCAATATTCAGCGCGAGTATGCCGAAGAACTCCTGAACCATGGCGAATACGATGGCTCCGGCAGACCGATCCGATACCACGAACTGGAACCGTTCACCGCATTGGACAACGCGGTTCGAGATGGCCGTATTCGCGTGTTCTGTCTGGGTGTCACGCTCGATGCGCTCACCTTGGCCGGAGACATCCTCACTGTTGCCGTCATCGCGCCGGACACCTACGACGAAGTCTTCACAAAGGCCGTCGAGGCCAACTCGGAAGGCTCGGTGCCAGCACGGGCCTTCCCATTCGAAGAGAACACACTGACCAGGCTCCGAGAGTCCAAGAGGCTGTCCCCTGGAGCGGCAGCAGCCCTCCACTTAGCCTGGACCCACCGGAAGCTGCTGCTCGACCAGGGTGCCACTCACGACGCCCCGCTCTGGGCGTCGTGAGTGCGTAACCGACCTGGAGGCCGGTTACGCACTCACGATCGTTGTGGAACCGGGGTCAGACGGTGAATCCGAGGGCGCGCAGCTGTTCGCGACCTTCCTCGGTGATCTTCTCCGGGCCCCACGGCGGCATCCACACCCAGTTGATGCGGAAGTCGTTGACCAGGCCGCCGCCCGGGCCGGTGGTCAGCGCGGCGCGCGCCTGGTCCTCGATGACGTCGGTCAGCGGGCAGGCCGCCGAGGTCAACGTCATGTCCACGGTCGCCGTGTTGTCCTGCTCGACCCGGATGTCGTAGACCAGGCCGAGGTCGACGACGTTGATCCCCAGCTCGGGGTCGACGACGTCGCGCATGGCCTCCTCGACGTCTTCCAGCGCGGCCACCTCGGCGGCCGGCGCGGCCTGCTCGGGCAGCGCCTCGGCGCTGCGGGCCACGTCAGCTTCCTGCTGCACCGGGGCTTGCTCGCTCATGCCAGTTCCGCCTCTCCGCGTTTCACAGTTGTGGTTGCGCCCGGCTCAATCTCGCGTTTCGCAGTTTCTCGTGGCTGGTTTGCGTCACGTTCCCCTGAGGTGCGGTTGAGGAGGACTCGGGTTGAAACAGGGCCGCTCATGACGCCTCCACGACGACACGCGACACCGCGTCTTTGAAAGCCATCCAACCCAGCAGCGCGCACTTCACGCGCATCGGGTACTTCGCCACGCCCGCGAACGCGACGCCGTCTTCCAGCACGTCCTCGTCCGGCTCGATCTTGCCGCGGCCGTGCATCAGCTCGCTGAACGCGGCCTCGGTGGTCAGCGCCTCCCGCAGCGGCCTGCCGACCACCAGGTCGGTGAGCACCGACACGGAGGCCTGGCTGATCGAACAGCCCTGCCCCGCGTAGGACACGTCGTCGACGATCGCGTCGGCGTCCGTGCCGTTCAGCCGCACCCGGAGCGTGACCTCGTCACCGCAGGTGGGGTTCACCTGGAACGACTCGGCGTCGAACGGTTCCCGCAGGCCGTGCCGGTGCGGTTTGCGGTAGTGGTCCAGGATGATCTCCTGGTACATCTGCTCAAGCTGCATGAAGAGTTCTCCGGCAGTCCCCGATCAAGCCACCCCGAAGAAGCGCTGCGCCTCGCGCACCGCGTCCACCAACGCCTTGACCTCGTCCAGTTCGTTGTACAGGTAGAAGGACGCCCGCACGGTCGCCGGAATTCCCATCCGGCGATGCAGCGGCCATGCGCAGTGGTGGCCGACGCGGACCTCGACGCCCTTATCGTCCAGCACCTGACCGGCGTCGTGCGGGTGCACGCCGTCGATCACGAACGACACGGTAGCGCCGCGGTGCTCGGTGTTGGTAGGCCCGATGATGCGCACGCCGTCGATCGCCGACAGTTCACGCAGCGCGAGCTCGGTGAGCTGCTGCTCGTGCTCGGCGATGCGGTCCATGCCGATCGCCGTGAGGTAGTCGACGGCCGCGCCCAGCCCGACGGCCTGGGAGGTCATCGGCACGCCCGCCTCGAACCGCTGCGGCGGCGCGGCGAACGTGGAGCGCTCCATGTGGACCAGCTCGATCATCGAGCCGCCGCTGATGAACGGCGGCATCGCGGCCAGCAGCTCGCGGCGCCCGTAGAGCACGCCGACCCCGGAGGGGCCGAGCATCTTGTGCCCGGAGAACACCGCGAAGTCCGCGCCCAGCGCCTTGAAGTCCACCGGCTTGTGCGGCACCGACTGGCAGGCGTCCAGCACCACCAGCGCACCGACCTGGTGCGCCCGGGAGACGATCTGCTCGGTCGGGTTCACCGTGCCCAGCACGTTGGACTGGTGGGTGAAGGCGACCACCTTTGTGCGCTCGGTGATCACACCGTCCACATCGGACAGGTCGAGGCGTCCCTCGTCGGTGACGCCGAACCAGCGCAGCGTGGCGCCGGTGCGCTCGCACAACTGCTGCCACGGCACCAGGTTCGCGTGGTGCTCCATCTCGGTCACCACGACCTCGTCGCCCGGTCCGAGGCGGAAGCGCTCGGCCTCCGCCCCGGACGTGGCGGCGTTGCTCATGGCGTAGGCGACGAGGTTGATGCCCTCGGTGGCGTTCTTGGCGAACACCACCTCGTCGGCGTCAACGCCGACGAAGCCGGCGATCCGGTCCCGGGCACTCTCGTACGCGTCCGTGGCCTCCTCGGCAAGCTGGTGCGCGCCGCGGTGCACAGCCGCGTTGGAGTGCTCCAGGAAGGCGCGCTCCGCATCGAGCACCTGGCGCGGCCGTTGCGAGGTCGCCCCGGAGTCCAGGTACACCAGGCGTTGCCCGTCGCGGATCGTGCGACCCAGGATCGGGAAGTCCGCGCGGATGGCCGCCACGTCCAGCGGCGCGCCCGTGCGAGGAGGCTCAACGGTCATGACTGGGCTGCCGCCTCCTTCTTGCCGGTGAAACGCACGTAGCCCTTCTCCTCCAGCTCGTCGGCGAGCTCGGCACCGCCGGACTCGACGACCTTGCCGTCGGCGAAGACGTGCACGTAGTCCGGGGTGATGTGCTTGAGGATCCGGGTGTAGTGGGTGATCAGCAGAACACCCTTGCTGCCCTTGCCGTGGTACTTGTTGACGCCCTCGGAAACCACCCGCAGCGCGTCGACGTCGAGGCCGGAGTCGGTCTCGTCGAGGATCGCGAACTTCGGGTCCAGCAGGTCCAGCTGCAGGATCTCGTGGCGCTTCTTCTCACCACCGGAGAAGCCCTCGTTGACGCTGCGCTCGGCGAACGACGGGTCGATGTCCAGGTCCGACATGGCCTGCTTGACTTCCTTGACCCACTTGCGGATCTGCGGCGCCTCGCCGCGGACCGCGGTCGCGGCGGTGCGCAGGAAGTTCGACATCGACACGCCCGGCACCTCGACCGGGTACTGCATCGCGAGGAACAGGCCGGCGCGGGCCCGCTCGTCGACGCTCATCTCCAGCACGTCCTCGCCGTCCAGCAGCACCGTGCCAGAGTCGATCCGGTACTTCGGGTGCCCGGCGATGGCGTAGGCCAGCGTCGACTTGCCGGAGCCGTTCGGGCCCATGATCGCGTGGATCTCGCCCGAGCGGACGGTCAGGTTGACGCCGTTGAGGATCGGCTTGGCGCCGTCCTCGGTGAGGACCGAGCCGTGCAGGTCCTTGATCTCCAGGGTGGCCATGTTCTTCTTCGTTCTCCTGGTGTGTAAGAAAAGCTTGCGGGTCAGGCGCCGACGACGGCGAGTTCGGCCTCGATGGCCGCTTCGAGCCGCTCCCGGACCTCGGGCACCGTGATCTTCTGCAGCAGCTCGCCGAAGAAGCCGCGCACCACCAGGCGCCGGGCCTGGTCCTGCGGGATGCCCCGGGCCTGCAGGTAGAACAGCTGCTCGTCGTCGAAGCGGCCGGTGGCGCTGGCGTGCCCGGCGCCCTCGATCTCGCCCGTCTCGATCTCCAGGTTCGGCACCGAGTCGGCCCGCGCACCCTCGGTCAGCACCAGGTTGCGGTTGAGCTCGTAGGTGTCCGTGCCCTCGGCCGCGGCCCGGATCAGCACGTCGCCGATCCACACCGAATGCGCCGCGTCGCCCTGCAGCGCGCCCTTGTACATCACGTTGCTGCGGCAGTTCGGCACCGCGTGGTCCACCAGCATCCGGTGCTCCAGGTGCTGGCCGGCGTCGGCGAAGTACAGGCCGAGCAGCTCGGCGTCGCCGCCCTTGTCGCCGTAGGTGATGGTCGTGTTGACCCGCACCAGGTCGCCGCCGAGCGTGACGGCGAGGTGCCGGAACACCGCGTCGCGGCCCAGGTAGGCGTGCTCGGAGCTGACCTGGGTGGCGTCGTCGGCCCAGTCGTGCACCGACACCACGCGCAGCTGCGCGCCGTCGCCGGCGACGAACTCGACGTTGTCGCCCAGCGTGCCGGAGCCGCGGTAGTCGATCACCACGACGGCCTCGGCGAACTGCTCGGCGCGGACCTGCAGGTGCCCGAAGGCCACCTGGCCCTCGCCCGGGCCGTGCACCGTGATGGTGATCGGGCCCTCGGGCTTGGTGTCCTTCGGGACCGTCACGATGGTGGCCTCGGTGAACGAGCTCCAGGCCTGCGCGGCGATGCGGTCGGACGGGATGCCGCCGTTGCCGATCCGCGCGTCGTCGCGGCCCACGGTCTCCACGGTCGCGCCGTCGCCGACCACCTCGACCTTGATGTTGCCGGTGGCGGTGGCGGTGCCGTCGTGCAGGCCCTTGAGGCGCTTCATCGGCGTGAAGCGCCAGTCCTCCTCGCGGCCGCCGGGCACCTCGAAGGCCTCGACGTCGTAGGACGTGAAGCGCGCCCCGCGGGAGGACTGCGGGATGCCCGAGCCGCCACCGTGCGAGTGCTCGGTGAGGCCGTTTTGGGCAGCCGAGGGCTGCGAGTCCGTCTTGGTGGTGCTCATCTCAGCCGACGGCCCCTTCCATCTGCAGCTCGATCAGGCGGTTCAGTTCCAGTGCGTATTCCATCGGCAACTCGCGGGCGATCGGCTCGACGAAGCCGCGCACGATCACCGCCATCGCCTCGTCCTCGGTCAGGCCCCGCTGCATCAGGTAGAACAGCTGGTCGTCGCTGACCTTGGACACGGTCGCCTCGTGGCCCATCGACACGTCGTCGGTCCGGACGTCCACGTACGGGTAGGTGTCGGAGCGGCTGATGGTGTCCACCAGCAGCGCGTCGCACTTGACGTTGGACGACGAGTGGCGCGCCCGCTTCGCGACCTTGACCAGGCCGCGGTAGGAGGTGCGGCCGCCGCCCCGGGCGATCGACTTCGACACGATCGTCGAGGAGGTGTGCGGCGCCAGGTGCTCCATCTTCGCGCCCGCGTCCTGGTGCTGGCCCTCGCCGGCGAACGCCACCGAGAGCACCTCGCCCTTGGCGTGCTCGCCCATCAGGAACACCGACGGGTACTTCATGGTCACCTTGGAGCCGAGGTTGCCGTCGACCCACTCCATGGTGGCGCCCTCTTCGGCCTTGGCGCGCTTGGTGACCAGGTTGTAGACGTTCGTCGACCAGTTCTGGATCGTCGTGTAGCGGCAGCGGCCGCCCTTCTTGACGATGATCTCCACGACCGCGGAGTGCAGCGAGTCGCTGGAGTAGATCGGCGCCGTGCAGCCCTCGACGTAGTGCACGTAGGCGCCCTCGTCGACGATGATCAGGGTCCGCTCGAACTGGCCCATGTTCTCGGTGTTGATCCGGAAGTAGGCCTGCAGCGGGATGTCCACGTGCACGCCCGGCGGCACGTAGATGAACGAGCCACCCGACCACACCGCGGTGTTCAGCGCGGAGAACTTGTTGTCGCCGGCCGGGATGACCGAGCCGAAGTACTCCTTGAACAGCTCCGGGTGTTCCTTGAGGCCGGTGTCGGTGTCCAGGAAGATGACGCCCTGCTCCTCAAGGTCCTCGCGGATCTTGTGGTAGACGACCTCCGACTCGTACTGGGCGGCCACACCCGCGACGAGGCGCTGCTTCTCCGCCTCCGGGATGCCCAGCTTGTCGTAGGTGTTCTTGATGTCCTCGGGCAGGTCCTCCCAGGTCTGGGCCTGCTTCTCGGTGGAGCGGACGAAGTACTTGATGTTGTCGAAGTCGATCCCGGAGAGGTCGGCGCCCCAGTTCGGCATCGGCTTGCGGTCGAACAACCGCAGCGCCTTCAGCCGGGCCTCCAGCATCCACTCGGCCTCGTCCTTCTTGGCCGAGATGTCGCGGACGACGCCCTCGTCGAGACCACGGCGGGCACCGGCACCGGCGGCGTCCGAGTCGGCCCAGCCGTACTCGTAGCTACCAACGCTGGCCAGGATCTCGTCCTGGCTGAGCTGGCCATTGCCTTCGGACGGCGTGGTGGGTGTGCGCTGCTCCGCAGCGGCAGTCATACGGACTCCCCTCCATCAGGAATCGGGGCGGTGATCTGCTGGCCCTTCGGGAGCGAGCCGGCAGGTGTCTTGGCGGAGCCAGGGGTGTCGCCACCCGGATCCGCGAACCGCGCGGTTGGTACGTGCGTGGTGCAGGCCGCGTCACCGTTCGCGATGGTGGCCAGCCGCTGCACATGGGTGCCGAGCACTTCGGCGAACGCCGCCGTCTCGGCCTCGCACAGCTGCGGGAAGTCCGCAGCGACGTGCGCCACCGGGCAGTGGTGTTGGCAGAGCTGCTCGCCGCTGGCGACGCTTCGCGTCGAGGCAGCGTAGCCCTCCCTGGTGAGCGCGTCGGCAAGGACCTCCGCACGCTCGGCCGGGCCGGCCGCGGCCGCCAGCACCTCCCGATGGTTGGCCACCAGTGCGGCCATCCGCCGGTCGGCGAACTCGCGAACCGCCTGCTCCCCCTCGTGTTCGGCGATGAACCGCAACGCAGCCACCGCCAGGTCGTCGTAGGCGTGCCCGAACCGCGCCCGGCCCACCTCGGTGAGCAGGAACAGCTTCGCGGGTCGGCCGCGACCTCGACGGCCTCTCGAGGAGGCTTCCCGGGTGTAAACCTCGCCCTCGGCGACCAGCACGTCGAGGTGCCGGCGCACCGCGGTGGGGCTCAGCCCGAGTTCGTCGGCCACCGCGGCAGCGGTGATCGGCCCCCGTTCCAGCAGCAACCGCGCAACCGTGTGCCGGGTGCGCCCGTCGCCGTGCGCGGTCGCACCGTGCTGGGCCGAGTGGCCCTCTACGGTGGCCACGCCGGCAGGCGATGACGTCCCGACGTTTTTCACAACACGAATGTTACCTATTTCCTCGCGAGGCACCAGAGCCCGGGGTCACCGCGTGAGCTGACTCACGCGGTTACGCTTCGTCGTCGTGGCGGCAGTCGAATCGAAAGACACAGCGACGGCGGATCCCGCGGCGCAGCAGCCCCTGGACCGCACCGAGCGGCGTCAGCTCGACGTCGTGCGCCGGTTCGGCACCACCGGGTCGCTGGTGCTCGCGGTCGGCGCGATCGGCGCCGGCGCCGCCCCGGTGGACAACCCGCTGTCCGGGGCCCGCCTGATCGGCCTGCCCGTCCGCATCCCGACCGTGGCGATGGCCAGCTGCTGGCTGGGCATGCTGATGATCGTCATCGCCTGGCTGTGGCTGGGCAAGCTCTGCTGGCCGGGCCGCGCCCGGATGCTGTCGGTCACCCAGCTCGCCCGCACGCTGGCGATGTGGGCGCTGCCGCTGGCACTGGCCCCGCCGCTGTTCAGCACCGACATGTACAGCTACCTGGCGCAGAGCGAGGTGGCCGCGCGCGGCTTCAACCCGTACGTGCTGGGCTCCGCCGCCGCGCTGGGCGTGGACCACCCGTTCACCGCCAACGTGCCCAACATCTGGCGCGACACCCCGTCGCCCTACGGGCCGCTGTTCCTGATGTTCGGCCAGGTGATCTCCCGGATCGTCGGCGACAACGTGGTGTTCGGGGTGCTGGTGTGGCGCGTGGTGATGTTGTGCGGGCTGGCGCTGGCGATCTGGGCGATCCCGAGGCTGGCCCGCCGCTGCGGGGTGCACCCGGCCGCCGCCCTGTGGCTCGGCGCGGCCAACCCGATCGTGCTGTTCCACGTGGTCAGCGGCATGCACAACGAGGCGCTGATGGTCGGCATCATGCTCGCCGCCATCGAGCTGGGCCTGCGCTACCAGACCGTGCCGGGCACCATCGCCGCCGGCGTGCTGCTGAGCGTCGCCGGGGCGATCAAACCGCCGGGCTGGATCGCGCTCGGCTTCTTCGGCATCTACCTGGTGCTGCGTCGCGGCGGCCGGTTCCGCGACCTGGTGCGGGTCGCGGCGCTGCTGTCCGCGGTGTTCCTGGCCACCATGACGGTGATCACGCTGGCCAGCGGCTGGGGCCTCGGCTGGATCGACACCTTCGACGTGCCCAACCGGGTCAAGACGTTCATGGCGCCGCTGACCGCGTTCGGGATGACCGGCGGCGGCCTGAGCACGCTGCTCGGACTGGGCAACCAGACCGACGCGATGCTGGTCATCACCAAGATCATCGGCTACTTGATCGTCGGTGCGATGTGCCTGCGGATGCTGTGGCTGTCCTTCCGCGGCCGCATCGAACCACTGACGGCGATGGGCATCACGTTCCTCACCCTCGCGCTGGCCGTGCCGGTCCTGTGGCCCTGGTACCTGCTGTGGTCGGTGGTGCCGCTGGCGCTGTCCACCAACAGCAACCGGTTCCGGATCACCGCGACCGCGATCTGCGCCGCGGTCTCGCTGCTGGTGCCGCCGACCGGTGCGGGATTCGTGCTGCGCGCCTACCAAATCCCGTTCGCCGTGATCGCCGCGGCGATCGCCTTCGCCGTCACGCTCTGGCTGGTGCGCGGCAAGGTGCCGGACCTGCTGCCGACCCGCGGCGGTGTTCGGCCGGTCACGCAATAGGCTTGGATGTCGTGAGCAACGCCGACAGCCCGGCCGTCCGGTTGCGGGGGCTGAAGAAGCGCTTCGGCGACACCGTCGCCGTTGCCGGACTCGACCTGTGCTTGCCGCGCGGCAGCGTCCTGGCGCTGCTCGGCCCCAACGGCGCGGGCAAGACCACCACCGTCGAGATCTGCGAGGGCTTCCAGCGCCCGGACGACGGCGAAGTGCGCGTGCTCGGGCTCGACCCGCGCACCCAGTCCGAGGCGTTGCGGCCGCGGATCGGCGTGATGCCGCAGGGCGGCGGCGCCTACCCGGGCGTGCGCGCCGACGAGATGCTGCACCTGGTCGCCGCCTGCGCCGCCGACCCGCTGGACCCGGCGTGGCTGCTGGACGTGCTCGGCCTCGACGGCGCCCGCCGCACGCCCTACAAGCGGCTCTCCGGCGGTCAGCAGCAGCGCCTGTCGCTGGCGTGCGCCCTGGTCGGCCGCCCCGAGCTGGTGTTCCTCGACGAGCCCACCGCCGGCCTGGACCCGCAGGCTCGGCGCCTGGTCTGGGATCTGGTGGGCGCGCTGCGCCGGGACGGCGTGAGCGTGCTGCTGACGACCCACCTGATGGACGAGGCGGAGGCGCTGGCCGACCGGGTGCTGATCGTGGACCACGGTCGTGCGGTAGCCGAGGGCACCGCCGAGGAACTCACCGAGCCCGCGGACGGCAGGCAGGAACTCCGCTTCCGCTCGCAGACCGGGCTCGACCTGAAGCTGCTGCTGGCGGCGCTGCCGGAGGGCTGCGAGGCCACCGAGCTGCGTCCCGGCGACTACGTGGTGCGCGGCGTGGTCGACCCGCAGGTGGTGTCGACGGTGACCGCGTGGTGCGCGCAGCACGGCGTGCTCGCGCAGGAACTCCGGGTCAGCCGCCGCAGCCTGGAGGACGTGTTCCTCGAACTGACCGGACGGGAGCTGCGATCGTGAACGCCGAGACCAACGCGCCTGCCCAGCTCGGCGCCCAGTTCCCGGCGGGCACGTTCGCGCCGAAGCCCGGCCGGGGCCGCGCGGGCCGGATGCTGGCCGCGCAGACCAAGATCGAGGCGCTGCTGATCATTCGGCACGGCGAGCAGGCGCTGCTGACGCTGATCATCCCGCTGGCGCTGCTGATCGGGCTGAGCGCGCTGCACATCGGCGATCTGCCGGAGCCGCGGGTGAACTCGGTGATGCCGCGGATCCTGGCGCTGGCGGTGATGTCCACGGCGTTCACCGGCCAGGCCATCGCGCTCGGTTTCGACCGCCGCTACGGCGTGCTCAAGCGACTCTCCGCGACGGCGCTGCCGCGTTGGACGCTGGTGTCCGGGCGCGTCCTGGCGACCCTGCTGGTCGTCGCGCTGCAGGCGGTCGTGCTGAGCGTCGCCGCGGTTCTGCTGGGCTGGGCACCGGCGCTTTCCGGGCTGCTGCCGGCGATTCCGCTGCTGGTGCTGGGCACGCTCGCCTTCGGCGCGGCCGGGGTGCTGGTCGGCGGCGCGTTGCGGGCCGAGATCGTGCTGGCGCTGGCCAACGCGATCTGGTTCGTGCTGCTGCTCGCCGGCGGCCTGGCACTGCCCGCGAGCGACCTGCCTGGCCCGGTCGGCGCGGTCGCCGGATACCTGCCCTCCGGCGCTCTCGCGGAAGCCCTCGACGCGACGCTGGTCAACGGCGCCCTCCCGGGCGTGCAGCCGGTCGCGGTGCTCGTGGCGTGGGGCGCGGTGTGCGGCGCCCTCGCGATTCGTACCACCCGCCTGACCTGATCCGCGCACCGTTCCCGCAGGTAGGTGGCCGTGTGTACTTTCTGTTGCTATAGCAGCACAAAGTACACACGGGCCCGGAGCCGGCCGAAGCCGCGCGAGGGCAGACAAATACTGGAACGGCGTTCTACGATGCGCGCATGACCAAGATCGCGCGGCAAGCGAAGCAGTCCCTGGAACTCATCCACGCCATGATCTACTTCGCCCCCGAGGCCGCCGACGGCTTCGCCG
Source organism: Saccharopolyspora sp. NPDC050389 (assembly GCF_040655595.1). Classification (NCBI taxonomy): domain Bacteria; kingdom Bacillati; phylum Actinomycetota; class Actinomycetes; order Pseudonocardiales; family Pseudonocardiaceae; genus Saccharopolyspora; species Saccharopolyspora sp. NPDC050389. The sequence continues at coordinate 62,523 of NZ_JBFAKG010000053.1, read as the reverse complement.
AGCTCGGCCTCGAACGCGGCTTGATGTCCTACTACGCCGGCCGGTCCGCCGCGATGGGCCCCGTCGGCGCCGGCGTCGTCGCGGCGACGTTCTACAACTTCAACCCCGAATCCGTCGCCCCCGTGATCCCCCGGGCCTGGTCGATCGCCGCGCCGGAGGCCGTGCTCGCCGCCCGGCTCAAGGCCGCCGACGCGGCGCTGCGCCGGTTGCTCGGCGAGGACACCATCGCCTCCGACTCCGTCGCCGAAACCGCCGAGCTGGCCCGCGACGCCGCGCAGGCCTGCACCCCGGACGGCAAACCGCTGTACGCCGGGCACGCCGACCTGGACTGGCCCGACGAGCCGCACCTCAAGCTCTGGCACGCGATCACCCTGCTGCGCGAGTTCCGCGGCGACGCGCACATCGCCGCGCTGCAGCAGGGCGACATGAGCGGCATCCAGGCGCTCGCGCTGCACAGCACCGTGCCGGGCGGCTTCAACGGGGATGCGGCGAAGAAGCTCCGCGCCTGGTCCGACGAGCAGTGGGACCGCGCCTTCGAGGACCTGCACGAGCGCGGCCTCGTCGGCACCAACCGCGAGATCACCGAGGCCGGTTACGCGCTGCGCGAGGAGATCGAGACCGCGACCGACGCGATGTCTATGGCCCCCTGGTCCGCGCTCGGCGAGGCCAAGACGGACGCACTGATCAGCAACGGCGGACAGCTCAGCAAGGCGTTGGCCGAGGCCGGCGCGATGCCGCGAGGACTCCGCCGCACGCGCTGAAAATCAGCGGCCCCGCGTTGTCAAGCCCCTGCGGGCGGGCGAGTCCCGGCGGCGTCATACCATCGAGGTCGTGCCAACGGCCTCTCTGACTTCCCGGATCTCCCGCCCATCGCCGCGCGTCGTGCGCGCGCTGGCCATCGCCGTGCTGGTGATGCAGGCGCTGATCTCGGTGACCGGCGTGATCGTCCGGGTCACCGGTTCCGGGCTCGGCTGCCCGACCTGGCCGGAGTGCTTCCCGGGCAGCATGGTGCCCATCGCGCACCCCGAGGTCGCGATGCTGCACCAGGTGATCGAGTTCGGCAACCGGACACTGACCGGCGTGATCGGATTCGTCGCGCTGGCCTGTTTCCTCGCCGCGTGGCGCTGCCTGCCCTACCGGAAGCGGCTGGTCCGGCTGGCGCTGACCATGCCGCTGGGCGTGATCGCGCAGGCGATCATCGGCGGCATGACGGTGCGCGTCAACCTCGCCTGGTGGAGCGTGTCGATGCACTTCATGGCATCGGCGGTGCTCATCTGGCTGGCCGCGATCCTGGTCAAGGCGACCACCGAAGGTGACCGCCCGCCGGTCGGCGTGGTGCCGCCGGCGATGCGCAAGCTGCTGGCCGTCCTCGTGGTGGTCACCGCGGCGGTGCTGATCCTCGGCACCCTGGTCACCGCCGCCGGCCCGCACGCCGGCGACCCCGACACCCCGCGGCTCGGGATCCCGGTGTACCCGCTGGTCCAGGCCCACGGCCTGGCGGTGATGGCGTACGTGCTGCTGCTCGCGATCTTCGGCGTGTGGCTGCGCAGCGCCCGCCCGACCAAGGCCCTGCTGAAGACCTACGGCGCGGCGTGCGTGCTCGTCCTGGTGCAGGGCGGGATCGGCTCCGTGCAGTACTACCTCGGCGTGCCCGAACCGATGGTCGTGCTGCACGTGCTGGCGGCGACGCTGGTGATCGTCGTGACCGCCATGCTCTGGGGCGAGTCCCGCTACCGCGGCCCGCTGCCGCAGCCGGCGACCGAGGCCACCGCCAAGGAATCCGTCACCGCCTGACGACGGTCTCCTGCGTGCCGGCCGTCGAGCGGGACCGGCGCAGCACCCACCAGATCGCCACCAGGCACAGGGCGTTGAGTCCGAACAGGACGATCGGAACCGACGTGGCGGAGGCGAGTTCGATGCCGATGCCGAGCAAGGGCGGGAACGCGACGCCGCCCAGCATCGAAGCCGCGATCACGTACGCCCCGGCACGACGCGCATCGGGCACCAGCCGGTGCAGCCACGGCAGGCCGGTCGGGAAGACCGGCGCGATGAACAGGCCGAGACCGGCGTAGGCGAACGGGGCGAGCGGCGGGACGACCGCCAGCGCGAGGCAGACCGCCATGCCCACGCAGCTCCCGGTGAGGATGCTCTGCTCCGACCAGCGGAGCGTCAGCGGCGCCACGAGGAATCGGCCGACCGTCATCATGAGCCAGTACACGGCGGTGGCGGTCGTCGCCGCGCCGACGGTGTAGCCGACGGACGTCAGGTGCGTCGGCTCCCACCCGCCGGCCCCGGACTCGACGCCCATGTTGAGCACGTACAGAACGATGAACGCGCCGGTGATGGCGATGCTGCGGCTGCGCAGGTGCGCGCCCCGGTCCACGGCCGCGGTCGGGCCGCTCCCGCCCCGCTGCTCGCGCACGCCGCGGACCAGCACCACGACCGCGGCCGACGCGAGCGCGAAGACGAAGAAGACCCGGGTATAGCCGTCCGGGCCCAGCTGCGCCAGCACCGCCGGGGCGAGGATCGACCCGACCCCGAAGAACGCGTTGAGCAGGTTCAGCATGGCCGGGCTGCGCGCGCCGAACCCGATCGCGAACAGGTAGTTGAGCCCGTAGTCGATCGCGCCGTACCCGAGCCCGGCGACGAACGCGCCCAGGAGCGCGACCGGCCACTGCGGCGCCGCCGCGAACACGGCGGCGCCCACCGCCATCGCCACGTAGGACCAGCCGAGGAGGACGCGGTTGCCGACCCGGCCGCCGGCCAGGTGGAACGCCATCACGCCGATCAGGCCGCCGACGAAGTGGGCGCTCAGCGCCAGCCCGGCCACGGCCGGCGAAACTCCGTGCGCGGCGCGCACCGCCGGGATCGCGGGGCCGTAAAGCGCCTGGAGCGCACCGATCAGGACGAAACCCGCGAACGCCCCGGCGATTCCCACGCCGCTGAACAACCTCGGCGCGGCGTCCTTCGCATTGCTCAACGCAGCCTCCCGTGAACGTTCACGTGAACGTTCACGAGGATGCCGCGAGGACATGCCGGCGTCAAGGCCGCAAGCCGCGAACGTTCTTCGCCGGCGCAACGCCGGTGTGGTGAGATGGACCGATGGCGGCCCCGGTTCGCAGACCCACGATCAAGGACGTCGCGCGCGCCGCCCGGGTGTCGTACCAGACCGTTTCCCGCGCGATCAACGACAAGCCGGACATCGACCCGGAGACCAAGCGCCGGGTGCTCGCGGCCGCCGAGCGGCTCGGATACCGGCCGAGCAGGCACGCGCGGGCCCTGGTCAAGCCGCGCCCGAGCACGATCGGCCTGGTCATCCCGGACCTGACCAATCCCTTCTTCCCCGAGGTCATGGCCGGGCTGATCGACTCGGCCGCGACCCGCGGCTGGCAGGTGAACGTCGTCAGCAGCGCGGGACCGGCCGACGAGGCCGACCTGCTCAGGTCGTTCGCCGCCGAGGTGGACGCCCTGGTCGGCTACTTCAACCACCTCGACCGGACGCCCGCCGAGCTGGACGTGGACATCCCCGTCGTGCTGCTCGACGCCGAGGACGAGGCGCCGCGCCGCGGTGCCGTCACCGTGGACGTCGACGCGGGCGTGCGGGCCGGCGTCCGGCATCTGCTGGACCGCGGGCACCGCACCCTCGGCATGATCGACTGCTCCACCAGCTGCGACCGCCACCAGCGGCGGCGGTCCTTCGTGCAGGCCCTCGGGGAGAACGGGATCGAACTCCCCGCCGACGCGATCGAACAGGCCGAGCAGTCCATCCCGGACGCCGAGCGGGCGACGCACCGGCTGCTGGACCGCCGACCCGGTTCGACCGCGATCTTCGCGTTCAACGACCTGACCGCGGTGGGGGTCGTGCGCGCCCTGCACGCGCGAGGGCTGCGCGTTCCACAGGACTGCGCGGTGCTGGGTTTCGACGGCCTGGCGCTGGGCAAGTTGATCACGCCTCCCCTGACCACGCTGCACATCGACAAGCGGCGGCTGGGAAGCCTCGCGGTCGACGAGGTGGAACGCCTGCTCGCGCGGCAGGAAGAAGCGGCGAGCGGCGAGCTGGTTCCCGAACTCGTCATCCGGGAATCGACCTAGCAGCGCGCGGGAATCAGAAGCGCACCTCGCGCTCCCCGCCGGACGACCGCCGGCAGAACTCGTTCACCGCGCGAGGATCCGTCGCCGGACCCCGGTCAGCCGAGGATGCCGCGGTCGTAGGCCGCGGCTACCGCGGCGGCCCGGTCGTTGACCCCCAACTTGCCGTAGAGGTGGGTGAGGTGGGTCTTGACCGTCGCCTCGCTGACGAACAGGTCAGCGGCAATATCGCGGTTCGACCTGCCCTTGGCCACCAGCCCCAGGACCTCGCGCTCGCGCGCGCTCAACGGCTGTTCGCCGGGCGACCGCACCCGGGACACCAGCCGCGAGGCCACGGCCGGCGAGAGCACCGTCCGGCCCGCGGCCGCCGCCCGAACGGCGGCGAACAGCTCATCGCGCATCGCGTCCTTCAGCAGGTAGCCGGTGGCGCCGGCTTCGATCGCCGCGAGGGTGTCGGAATCCGTGTCGTAAGTGGTCAGCACGAGCACCTTGCAGCGCTGACCGCGCCGGACCAGCTCGGCGATCGCCGCCACCCCGCCGCCACCGGGCATCCGCAGATCCATCAGGACCACGTCGGGATCCAGCTCCGCGGCCAGCGCGACGGCCGATGGTCCGTCCGACGCCTCGCCGAGAACCTCGATGTCGGCCACCGAATCGAACATCCCGCGCAATCCGTCGCGCACGACCGGATGGTCGTCGACGATCAGCAGCGTGATGGCGCGGTCAGGCATGGCGCACCAAAGGTACGCACGCCGAAACCGCCGTCCCGCAACCGGGCTCGGACTCGACCTCGAAGGTCCCCGCCACCCGCTCCGCGCGGGCGCGCATCCCACCCAGCCCGAAGCCGCCCGCGCGCTCCCGGGCATCGACGCGGTGCGGATCGAAGCCGCGGCCGTCGTCGCGCACGTCGACGCTCACCTCGTCATCCATGTACGACAGGGTCACGCCGACCCGGGTCGCGCGGGCGTGCCGTCCCGCGTTGGCCAGCGCCTCCTGGGCGATGCGCAGCAAGGTCGCCTCGATCTCCTCGTGCAGGGCCTCGACGTCGCCGGTCACGGTGAACTCGGCCCGCACACCGGCGGCGGCCGACCATTCCTCGACCGTCTTGTGCAGCGCCACGGGCAGCGCGTCGTGCTCCAACGCGCTGGGCCCGAGATCCTGCACCGACCGACGAGCTTCGCCGAGACCGTGGCGCGCCAAGACCGCGGCCCGCTCGACGTGGCCGCGAGCCACCGCCGGGTCCTCGCTGTCCGCGGCCGCCTGCAGCTGCGTGACGATCCCCGCCAGGCTCTGCGCGATGGTGTCGTGGATCTCGGTCGCCAGCCGCCGGCGTTCGTCGCTGACACCGGCTTCCCTCGCCTGCACCAAGAGCTGCGCGTGCAGACCCGCGTTCTCCTCGTGCGCCTGCCGCAACTGGGCGTTGGCCCGCTGAAGCTCTTCGATCGTGAGCGCCCTGGCCCGGACGTTCTCGTCCCGCTGCGCCTCCAGCCGCGCGAAAAGGAGCACCAACCCGACGTTGACCGCGAACAACGCGACGAACGCGAACCAGTTCAGCGAGCTCTTCGGCGGCAGCCCGCCGGACTGCGAGCCCGCCATGATGAGCGCGGTGCCCACCCACCCGGCGTGCACCGTGCGCGGCGGCAGCAGCCGCCCGGCGTCGAAGTAGCCGACCACCGCGTAGAGCGCGAAGAACGGGTTCAGCCAGGTGAGCACGAACGCGAGCACCCACCGCACGGCGAAGTAGACCAGCCCGAGCACCCCGTGCCCGGGCGCGCTCGGCCGGACGCGCTCCCAGCACAGCTGCCAGACGAGCGCCATCAGGACCAGCGCGGCCGCGACCTCGATCTCCGCACTCGTCATCAGCGCATCCGCCATGAACGCCGAAACCAGCGTGGCGACACCCAGCAGCGCGTAAGGACCCCAGCGGACGGACCACTCCTCCCGCTGCTCGACCGTCGTCATGCCCCGCTTCACCGTCCCGGCTGTTCCCAGCGGAACCAGCGCACGGCGGCACCGACGAGAACCCTGATCCACACCACCAGGACCACCAGGTGCAGCCAGTTCGGCCAGCTGCCCCCGGCCGCCTCGCCGAGCGCCAGCGACGCCGCCCCCAGCGGCGTGAACGAGACGATCCGTTGCAGGAGTTCCGGCATGACCGGAACCGGAATCCACACCCCAGCGGTGAACATCATCGAGAAGAACGCTACCGAACCGAGCGCCGCCGCGGCCTTCGAACTCCGCGCCACGGCGGACAGCGCCGCGCCCAGCGCGAGCGCGCTGAGCATGGCGAGGAACAAGGTCAACGCGTAGGCGGCGAACCGGTCGGGCAGCGCGACGCCGAAGGCGACGCGGCCGACGGTGATCGCCAGCACCGCCGAGCACAGCACGGCGGCACCGTGCAGGCCGATCTGCGCGGCCAGCAGCGCGTTCGGCCGCACCGGTGTGGTCGACATGCGGCGGAGGATGCCGCGCTCCCGGTAGCCGGAGAGCACCGGCGGCATGGCCTGGACACCGGCCATGATCATGGCCGTCAGCACCACCACCGGGACGTAGAGGTCGATGACGCGCCGGCCGCCGAGGTCGGGATCGGCTTCCCGGAACGCCGGGATCAGGCCGAGGATCGTCAGCAGCACGGTGGGCGAGAGCACGATCCAGAACAGGTTCCCCGGCTCGCGGGCGAACAACCGGGCCTCGGCCTTGAGCACCGCGACGGATGCCGATGCCGCCATGTCAGGCCTCCTTCCCGGTCAGGTCGAGGAAGGCCTCGTCCAGCGTCGTGTCGGTGACGCGCAGCTCGCGGGCGGTGACGCCCTGCCTGGCCAGCAGCGAGAGCACCGCGTTGACCGTCTCGTCGGTGCCGCTGATGGCCAGCCGATCGCCCTCGCGCCGCACCGACGCCACGTCCGGCAGCGCCGCCAGCTCTGCCTCGTCGAGTCGCCCCGGGGGAACGAAGGAGATGACGGTCGACGCGGCGGACCGGCTGATGAGCCCGGCCGGGGCGTCGATGGCCGCCACCCGGCCGCGGTCGATCACCGCGACCCGGTCGCACAGCCGCTGGGCCTCCTCCATGAAGTGGGTGACCAGCACGACGGTCACGCCGTCCGCGCGCACCTCCTCGATCAGCCGCCAGGTGTCCCGGCGGGCCCGCGGGTCCAGGCCGGTGGTGAGCTCGTCGAGCACCACGATCTCGGGATTGCCGATCAGGGCCAGCGCGATGAACAGCCGCTGCTGCTGGCCGCCGGAGAGCGCGCCGAAGCGGGTCTTCAGCTGCGCGGTGATCCCGAGCCGCTCCGCGAGGCCCCGCCAGTCCGCGGGTCGCGGGTAGAAAGCGGCGTAGAGTTCCAGCGCCTCGCGGACGGTGATCTTGGGTTGCAGCTGGGATTCCTGCAGCTGCGCACCCAGGATCCGGGTGAGCCGGTCGCGGTCGGCCGCCGGGTCGAGCCCGGCGACCCGCACCGTCCCCGCATCGGGCGTCCGCAGGCCTTCGATGCATTCGACGGTGGTGGTCTTGCCCGCGCCGTTGGGGCCGAGGATCCCGAAGATCTCGCCCGCTTCGACCGTGAAGTCCACGCCGTCCACGACGGGTCTTCCCCCGTAGGACTTGCGCAGCCCGTCGACCTCGATGATCGCCATGCCGCGAGTCTCCCGGGACGGCGCACCGCCGGACATCGACCGGCTCGCTCGAACCGGCATCAGCCGATCGGCCGATGCCGCCATCCCCCGAGCCCCGGCGGCGCGGCGGTCAGAAGCGCAGCCTGGGCTTGCCCTCGCGCTCCCAGCGGCGCCAGAGCTCCGGCATCTCGCCGGACAACCACTGGTAGAACTCGTTCACCGTGCGCAGGCGGCGGGCCCGCTCGCCCTGGCCGCTGAACATCCGCAGTCCTTGCGCGGTGAGCTCTTCGAGCGCGGTCACCCGCTCCATGCGCTGGCGCACCAGCGCCGGCCAGCGGTCCTCCTCCACCTGGTACAGCGCCGCTTCGCGGCCCTGCCGCGTGGTCTTGGAGATCACCCCGAGCCGCATCAGCAGCCGCACGTTGGTGCTGATCGAGCCGGTGCTCGCGGCCAGCGCGTGGGACAGCTCCGCGGCGGTCCGCTCCGGCGGGTCGCAGACCAGCAGGAACGCCAGGATGCGGCCGGCGATCAGCGGCATGCCCTCGCTGGCCTCGAAGTGCGCCGCCATCTGTTCGATCCACTCCGACATGGCGGGCCGGTCGTTGCGCTGCAAGTAGTCGGACACGACGACTCCAAGTGATCGACTTTAGTCATCGCTGAAAAAATAGACCACAGCGAAGATTTTGGCCAGCAGCGATCACCGGTGTGTCGCGGGACGTCAGCGGTTCTTTCAGGATGCGGCGTCAGCCGCATGCGATGAGGGACGCAGCTCGCACCGCCGCGGGTTCTCAGAGGCTGTTGGGCAACTGGGCGGGCGCGTAGCGTCACGAGATGTTGATCATGTTTGGCGTGTCGTCACTGGTGGGGGCCATCGCCTGGTCCGTGACGCACGTGAGCATCGGGTGGGCTGCCGGGGCTTCGGCGAAGTACGTCGAGGAGATGCTGGGGCGGAGGAGCTGGGTGCTCGTGGTGGTCGTCGGGGTGGGGATTTGGTTCTGGCGGCGGGGGCGCGGGCGGCGTGCGGACGTTGTCGAGCAGGACGCGGATGTTGCGGAGGACGTCGAGTCCGCGGCTCGACGGGGTCTGGGGGCTTTGGCGGGCGGGGAGGTACCGCAGCCGGTGACCACCGCACACCGCCAGGACCGATACGACCGGTACAGAGCCGATGAACATGTCGAAGCGGCGTGTTGTGGATGGTTCGTCGTTGTGGGGTGGGTTTTTCGTGGCTTTCGTGGACGTTTTCACCTGATCAAACGGCTTTGAAGGCGTGCGGATGGGTGTCCGAATGCGGGATCCGCCGGGCGATGGAGCCGTTGGCCGTGCCCAGCCCCGAAGTCGACGGGGAGAAGGACCCCCGCACCCGCGGGCAGCGCAACGCCGACGGCTTCGCCGCGTTGCTTGATTTGGGGCATCACCACCGTTGTGGCTGGGTAGGGCGTGATTCCGTCAGGGGCGAGTGGCCGGGTGACGTCGCGGCCAACATCGCCCAGGCCCGGGCCAACGTCGGGCGTCCCCTGCGGGGTTGTGCACCCTGGGGTGACGGGTGGTTAGTTGCCCGCGGTGCTTGGTGACCGGTTTGGGGTTGTTCGTCGCCAGGACTCCTTCGAACGACCCGCGAACCGGACATGCCTTCACGCATTCTCGTGCTCGCTTGTCAGATTGGGCTGGCTTTTCGCCCGGATGTAGCGGCGACTGGCCAATGCGCCGACGAGCGAGAGTACAGCGAGCGCGGTAAGCCAGAACGCCGGTGCGAGGGGGGTGTCGAGGGTGGCGAGCAGCCAGGTGACGGCGACCGGTGTGAGGCCGCCGAAGAGGATGACGCCCACGTTGTAGCTGATGGACAGGCCGGTTCCTCGGGTCGCGGTCGGGAAGAGTTCGGCCATGCGGGCGCTGAGGGGGCCGGTGTACCAGGGTTTGATCAGCCCCATCAGCGTCATGACGATGGCCATGGTGGCGAAACTCGGCGCGGCTTGGAAGAGCAGGAACAGTGGGATGCTGGTGACGGCGATGCCCACCGCCGCGATTGTGAGCATCTTGGTGCGGCCGACGATGTCGGAGACGTGGCCGGCGAGCGGAGCGATCAGCACCATGATGGAGGAGGTGATCACGACAGCGGCGAAGCTGGTCGACGCGGGCAGATGGTATTGCCGAATGGCGTACGTCGGCATGTAGGTGATCAGATAGGAGTAGGCGGTGGACACCGCGAGGATCCCGATGGAGAGCGCGATCCTGGTCTTCTGCGAGCGCAGTGTCTGTGCCACCGGATGCTTCAGCTCGGTGGTGCGGCGCGCCTGGCTGAACTCCGGTGTCTCGCTGAGGTTCTTGCGGATGTAGTAGCCGACGGGGCCGAGCAGCAGACCGAACGCGAACGGAACTCGCCAGCCCCACGCCTCGAACTGCGCGTCGGTCAGGGTGCTGCTGGTGATCGCGAGCAGCAGGGTGGCCAGAACTGTGGCGAAGGCCTGGCTGGCGCCCTGCCAGCTGGCCATGAAGCCGCGCCGGCTGGCGTTCTGCTCGACGAGATAGCCCGTGGCACTGCCGAATTCTCCGCCGGCGGAGAAGCCCTGCAGCAACATCGCGAGCACCATGCCGATCGGTGCGGCGATACCGATCGTGCTGTAGCTGGGCAGGAACGTGATGATCAGCGTGGCGAGAACCATGATGCGGATGGAGATCATCAGCGCCGGCATCCGGCCCGCGCGGTCGGCGTAGGCGCCGAGCACGAGCGCGCCGATCGGGCGGACGATGTAGGACAGTCCGACGGTGCCGAATGCCAGTATCAGTGAGCTTGTCTCATCCTGGCTGGGAAAGAATTCTTTCGCGATGGTGGTGCCGACCAGGGTGTATGCGGTGAAGCTGAGCCATTCCAGCGCATTCCCGACCGATGCTGCGGCCACGGGCCGCCACTTGCTGGTCATGCTGCACCACCGATTCCGCGCAGGACCGCGGCCGCGGTCACGATGCCGGCATGGAACCGGGCGAGTTCGAAGTTCTCGTTGGGAGCGTGGTTGCGCTCGTCGACGTTGGCCAGCGGAATGCCGTAACAGGGCAGTCCGAGCCCGTCGGTGATGCCTGCGATCGGCAGGCTGCCTCCCATCGCGGGCACGAACAGCGCCGGCTTGTCCGCCGTGGCGCTCACCGCGTCGAGCACCGCCTGCGCGTAGGGCGCGTCCGGCAGGGTACGAGAGGGCTCCATCATGGCTTTGAAGGCGACCTCGGCGTGCGGAAGCCGGTCGGCCACGTGCTTGCGGACCGCGTCGACGACCGTGGCGGTCCGTTGGCCGCAGGCGAGCCGCATGTCACAACGGGCGATCGCGACCGACGGGATCACCGACCGGTGCTCCTGATTGTCCAGGCATGTGAGCGAGTTGATGGTGAAGGTGGGCAGCGCCAGCCGTTCGTTGACCCCGGCATCGCCGCACGCGTCCATGCGGTCGAGCCCGACCCCGGCGAGTAGCTCCTGCAGGGCCACGGGCAGTGCGCCAAGTGCCGCCCGCTCGGCCGCGGTCAACGTGGTGGCAACGTCGTAGCCCTCGACGAGGATGCGCCCATCGGATGCCCGCATCGTTGATAGCAGCCACACCAGCTCCCACGCCGGGTTGGCCGCGACGTTGCCCCAGTTACCCGAATGCAACGCGGTATCCGCGCCCCGGACGGTGATCTCGAAGCTCACCGCACCGCGCACGCCGAGCGATACCGTCGGCTCGTAGCTGTCGTGAACCGGCCCGTCGCTGAACACCGCGACGTCCGCGTCGAGTTCCGCGCGCATCTCCGCGAGCGTGGCCGCGAGGTGCGGACTGCCGATTTCCTCCTCACCGTCGAGCAGCACCGTCACCGAGCAGGGCAGCCCCTCCTCGCTCGCGCGCAGCGCCCGCACGGCGAGCAGCTGCGCGAAATGCTGCCCCTTGTTGTCGCCCGTGCCGCGCCCGTAGATCCGGCCATCACGGATCGCGGCCTCGAACGGCGGGCTGTTCCACTGCTCGAGCGGTCCGGCGGGCTGCACGTCGTAGTGCCCGTAGATCACCGCGTGCGGGCTGCCCTCGGGGCCCGGCGCGTGACCCACCACCAGCGGCCACCCGCCCGTCTCGACCAGCCGCGGCGCGAGGCCGCTCGCGGCCAGCAATCCCTTGGCGTGCTCGGCCGCCTCCGGCATGCCCTCCCCGGTGGCACTGACGCTCGGCATCCCGACCCAGCGGGCCAGCTCCTGTTCGTGCCGCGCCCGGTTGCGCGCCACGTAGTCCTCGATGCCCTCGATCGGATCCATGCCACCGCCCTCACCATCGATTTCACATATTGCAATCGATCGCAATCATGCATATCGGTTATGATGTCGTCAATGCCTGAACCGGAACCGCGCAGGCGGGCAACCCCGCAAGACCTGCGTGCCCTGACGCACCCGCTGAGCTGGCGCATTCTGCGCCTCTGCTTGGAGAGGCCGCAGACCAACCAGCAACTCGCACAGCGCCTCGGCATCTCGCCGGCCACACTGCTGCGCCGGGTGCGAGCCCTCACCGAAACCGGCTTCCTCGCCGTCGACCCACCCCGTCAGGGCGAACACGGAGCATGGGAACGCCCCTACCGTGCCACCGGTGAAACCTGGCGACTCGACCTCGGTACAGATGCGGACCACCTGGCCGGTCAGATCGACCTGGCTATCGTCGATGCCCACCGAGCTGAAATCGCCGAGAACAGCCCGGCGGCCAGCCAGCACACCCGACGCGCGATTGTGCACCTCGACGCCGAAGCGCGCGCTGAACTCGACCAGCGGATCGACGCCCTCCTCGACGAATTCCAGAATCGATCCACGCCGGATGGCACGCCAGTATCGATCCTGTGGAACGCGACCGAGCACGGAAGCAGGTCGTAGGACTCCGCGAGCCTTCCGGGGCGGGGCCCGCCGCGACAGGTTGATCTAGCTTTGGGGGTGTTGCCGGTGCGGTGAGCGCCGGATGATCTGCGGCTGTGAATCGCCCTTCGTTGAATCTTGGGGATCTGGTCGAGCACTGGACCGTGGTTAGTGCCGAGCAGGATCTGGTCGCGGCCAAGCATCGGGATACCCGGCTTGGGTTCGCGTTGCCGCTGAAGTTCGATGGCCGGTTCGGTCGGTTCCCGCGCGGCCGGGCCGAGTTGCATCCGGACGCGGTGGGGTACGTCGCGAAGCAGGTGGGTGTCGACGCGGTCTCGTTGGGGCTGTACGAGTGGACCGGCCGCACGATCAAGCGGCATCGCGCAGAGATCCGTACTCATCTGGGGTTTCGTGTGCCGGGACATCCCGGGGGCGGCAAAGAGCATCAACGATCGCGATCAAGCGCCGCCCGGCCGGGCGAGCACCCTGTTCGTGGTGATCGAATGTCGTGGCCGCCGTGGACACGCGTCAGGAGACTGACGCGCTGACCGGCTGTCTGAGGATGGTGCGGAGCCTCTCGGGCGCGACCTTGCGGAAGTCGCTGAGGTAGATCTCGTGGTGCTTGCCGACCATTCGGAGCCCGTTGTCCGGGATGAACTCGTGGTGCATCCGTGCCAGCACTTCGGCCTCGTCTTCGTAGGAGCCGACATGCAGTGTCTGCACGCAGCGGCCCTCGGACAGCGCGCCCAGGCGAACCTCGTGGAGGCGCAGCGGGCGATCCTTGGCCGCGATCTGTTCGATGGCGTCGGCGAACATGTCCTGGTCGACCCAATCGGGGACCATGATCATCAGCGTCCAGTCTGGAACCACTTCTTAGCGCCGGGCGAGTGGCGTCACCGGGCGCGCGGGCCGGCCATCTTCCGCCGGTGCGCGGGGCCGATCTTCAGCGCCGCGACCGTCTCGCCGTCCCACTCGTGCGGCGTCAGCCCCTCGACGGCCTCGACGAGGGCCTCCCCCACCGCCACGTCGGGCACCATCACGTCGCCGAGCAGCCCGTCCTCGCCGACCAGCACGATCCGGGCACCGGCCCGCCCCAGGTTCTCCACCACCGCGCGCGCGGACCCGCCGTGCGCGTCGACGAACGCCTTGGCCGTGGCGATCGCCTTCGGCGACGGTGCGGTGGTCTGTTCGGTGTCCTTCTCAGCAGCCGTCATGCCCCGAATCCTAAACACGTTTCACCCCCGGGCGGGCGGCCACGTTGCGCACGACACCCGCGCGCGATCGACGGGCGGCACGCCGTCCGCCGGGGATGATTTCGGCTGTCGGGTGTTCTGCGCGGCAGGCGCTTTGATCTTCTTTGAAGCGGCGCAGCCGCTTGCCCACCCGCGCAATCGGCACCGCCGCGGGTACTCAGATGTCGTCTGGCGAGAACAGCCCGAGTTTGGAAACAGCTTCCAATGGGAAGATCGGCCTGGCGTGCGGGGTTGCACCCGTCGAACGACGACAGGCGAAGGAGCGAGCATGCGTGCGATTCGGGTGGCGGCCAACGGCGGACCGGAGGTCCTGGAGTACAGCGAAGCCGAGCTGTCCGACCCGCAGCCCGGCCAGCTGCTGGTCGAGGTGGCCGCGGCCGGGGTCAACTTCATCGACACCTACCAGCGCAGCGGGATCTACTCGATGAAGCTGCCGTTCACGCCCGGCTCGGAGGGCGCGGGCAAGGTCGTCGCGGTCGGCCCCGACGTGACGGGCTTCGACGTCGGCGACCGGGTCGCCTGGGCGATGGCCCCGGGCAGCTACGCCGAGCGGGCGCTGGTGCCCGCCGACAAGGCGGTGCGGGTGCCGGACGGCGTGGACGACCGGACCGCGGCCGCGGCCCTCCTGCAGGGGCTGACCGCGCACTACCTGATCACCTCGACCTACCCGGTGCGCACCGGCGAGACCGCCCTGGTGCACGCCGCGGCCGGCGGCATGGGCCTGCTGCTGACCCAGCTGATCAAGTCGCGCGGCGCGAACGTGATCGGCACCGTGTCCACGGCGGAGAAGGAGGAGCTGGCGCGGGAGGCGGGCGCCGACGAGATCATCCGCTACACCGAGGAGGACGTGGCCCAGGAGGTCTCGGACCTCACCGACGGGCGCGGCGTGGACGTGGTCTACGACGGCGTCGGCAAGACCACCTTTGACGCGAGCCTGGCCAGCCTGCGGCCGCGCGGCATGCTGGCGCTGTTCGGCGCGTCCAGCGGCCCGGTGCCGCCGGTGGACCCGCAGCGGCTGAACGCGGCGGGCTCGGTGTTCCTGACCCGCCCGAGCCTGGCGCACCACATCCTGACCCGCGAGGAACTGGACTGGCGGGCCGAGGAGCTGTTCGGCTGGATCGCCGGCGGCACCCTGAAGATCCGCATCGGCGGCACCTACCCGCTGCCGGACGCCCGCCGGGCGCACGAAGACCTGGAAGGCCGCCGAACCACCGGAAAACTCCTCCTGCTGCCCTGAAAACCCATTTCCAGGCTCGTTTTGCGTGACGGTGCGGGTAGCGGCCCCCCTGCGGGAGTTACGGCCGCCGTCTGGACTGTGGGATCCCCGACTTGCGTATGACCAATACGCGGCATCGGGCTGTCCTCGCCAAGAACCCCGGCGGGGTGGGCACCGTCTGAGAACCCGCGGCGGTGCAAGCTACGTGGGTGGGCTAAGCGGCTGCGCCGCTTCAAAGAAAAAGACAAAACGCTCGTGCGTACTTTGGATCGCTATAGCGGTCCAAAGTACGCACGAGCGTTGGTCAGAAGGGCCAGCCCAGGACCGGGAGGCTCAGCGCGGAATCCACCGCCAGCGCCACGCACACGATCATCAGGTACGTGTTCGACATGTGGAACAGCTTCATCGGCTTGGTCTTCTCGCCGCGCTTGGTCGCGGCGTGCAGCCGGTGCGCCAGGAGGATGAACCACGCGCCCGCCAGGGCCGCGAACGCCGCGTAGAGCCAGCCGGTCGCCGGGACCAGCAGCAGCGTCCACACCACCATCAGCCAGGTGTAGATCACGATCTGCCGCGACACGTACGTGGGCTCGGCCACCACCGGCAGCATCGGGACGCCGGCGCGCTCGTAGTCGTCCTTGTACTTCATCGCCAGCGACCAGGTGTGCGGCGGCGTCCAGAAGAAGATCACGCCGAACATCACCAGCGCCGGCCAGTCCACCCGGCCGGTCACCCCGGCCCAGCCGATCACCACCGGCATGCAGCCCGCGGCGCCGCCCCAGACGATGTTCTGCGCGGTGCGCCGCTTGAGCACCAGCGTGTAGACGAAGACGTAGAACAGGATGGTGCCGACGGCCATCGACGCGGCCAGCAGGTTCGCCGTCGCCCACAACCAGCCGAAGGACGCCACGCCGAGCACGATCCCGAAGACCAGCGCGTGCCGGTTGGACACCGTGTGCCGCACCAGCGGGCGCGCCCGCGTGCGCTTCATCACCTGATCAATATCGGCGTCGGCGACGCAGTTCAGCGCGTTCGCGCTGCCCGCCGCCATGGTGCCGCCGATCAGCGTGGCGAGCACCAGCCACGGCGACGGGATGCCCCGCGCGGCCAGCAGCATCGCCGGGATCGTGGTCACCAGCAGCAGCTCGATGACCCGCGGCTTGATCAGCCCGGCATAGGCTTTCAGCAGCTCAGCGGGCCGCCGAGCGCGCCGTGTCCCGGGGGCGTCGACGACGGTGGTCACGACGCTGCGCTCACCGACGGCATGGCACTCCTAAGGCGATTCGGACGACCTGGACCAACCCGGGCACGCCGGAAATGGACCGACCACGAATAGTAGGCGCGCTACTGAAGTCGCCCTTGCGCGGGTCGCGCCTGAAGCCCCGCGAACGGACCGGTGGCCCTGGTCACGCCCCTTCCCCGGTATCCTGGCCGTGTTCCCGCCGCGACCGGGAACGGGTCGCCCTTCAGCGCGAAACCGCAGGGCACGGGCAGGCGGCAGCCGAGTCTCCGGCATCACCCGGATGGCGCAACCGTGGTCTCCCAGGCGCAGTGTCGGGCGCCGGCCGTCCCCGCTCCCCATGAGCGGCGGACATCAATGCAGACGGGTCGGCACGTGGCTGATCGGACACGACTAGGCTGCCCGTCGGACGAGGGATAACCGCGGTTCGAATCGGTCCAGCACCGCATTCGCCGTCATATAGGAAAACCGCCGAAGGAAACTTGGAGCTGCGTCCGTGTCCGTCACCGACGACCTTGCCCGCTTGACCACCAAGCACCTGCCCGAAGACTGGACCGAGCTGGACCAGCGCGCGGTGGACACCGCCCGCGTGCTGGCCGCCGACGCGGTGGAGAACTGCGGCAGCGGCCACCCGGGCACCGCGATGAGCCTGGCGCCCGCCGCCTACGCGCTGTTCCAGCGCGTCATGCGGCACGACCCCAGCGACCCGAACTGGATCGGCCGCGACCGGTTCGTGCTGTCGGCGGGGCACTCGAGCCTGACGCTGTACGTGCAGCTGTTCCTGGCCGGCTACGGCTTGGAGCTGGACGACCTGAAGTCGCTGCGCAAGTGGGGCTCGAAGACGCCGGGTCACCCGGAGTACGGGCACACCGACGGCGTTGAGACCACCACCGGTCCGCTGGGCCAGGGCCTGGCCACCGCGGTCGGGATGGCGATGGCCGCCCGCCGCGAGCGCGGCCTGTACGACCCGGCCGCCGGCGCGGGCGAGAGCCCGTTCGACCACCACATCTACGTGATCGCCTCCGACGGCGACATCGAGGAGGGCATCACCTCCGAGGCGTCGTCGCTGGCCGGTACCCAGCAGCTGGGCAACCTCACGGTGATCTACGACGCCAACGAGATCTCCATCGAGGACGACACCCGCATCGCGCTGTCCGAGGACACCGCCAAGCGGTACGAGTCCTACGGCTGGCAGGTCCTGGTGGTGCACGGCGGCGAGGACGTCAAGGGCCTGCTGGAGGCCATCGAGTCGGCCAAGGCCGAGACCGCCCGCCCGACGCTGATCGTGCTGCGCACGGTGATCGGCTACCCGGCCCCGACCAAGATGAACACCGGCAAGGCGCACGGCGCCGCGCTGGGTGCCGACGAGGTCGCCGGGGTCAAGCAGGCGCTGGGCCTCGACCCGGAGCAGTCCTTCCAGGTCGACGCCGACGTGCTGACCCACGCCCGCGAGGTCGTGGCCCGCGGCAAGGCCGCCCGCGCCGAGTGGCAGGTCTCCTTCGACAAGTGGGCGGCGGCCAACCCGGAGCGCAAGGCGCTGCTGGACCGGCTGAGCACCCGCGAGCTGCCCGCCGGCTGGCAGGAGAAGCTCCCGACCTGGGAGGCCGACGGCAAGGGCGTCGCCACCCGCAAGGCCTCCGGTGAGGTCCTCAACGCGCTGGCCGACGTGCTGCCCGAGCTGTGGGGCGGCTCGGCCGACCTGGCGGAGAGCAACAACACCACGATGAAGGGCGCCGACTCGTTCGGTCCCGAGTCGATCTCCACCAGCACCTGGAACGCCAACCCGTACGGCCGGACGCTGCACTTCGGCATCCGCGAGCACGCGATGGGCGCGATCCTCAACGGCATCGCGCTGCACGGCGGCACCCGCCCCTACGGCGGCACCTTCCTGGTGTTCAGCGACTACATGCGCCCGGCGGTCCGACTGGCCGCGCTGATGAAGACCCCGGTCATCTTCGTGTGGACGCACGACTCGATCGGTCTCGGCGAGGACGGCCCGACGCACCAGCCGATCGAGCACGTCGCCTCGCTGCGCGCGATCCCCGGCTTCTCGGTGGTCCGCCCGGCGGACGCCAACGAGACCGCGGCCTCGTGGAAGGCGATCCTGGAGGACACGAGCGGCCCGGCCGGGCTGGCGCTGACCCGCCAGGGCGTGCCGACGCTGGAGGGCGTGGACGCCGACGGCGTCGCCAAGGGCGGCTACGTGCTGGCCGAGGCCGGCAACGGCAAGCCCGAGCTGATCCTGATCGGCACCGGCTCCGAGGTCCAGCTGGCCGTCGAGGCCAGGAAGATCCTGGAGGCCGATGGCGTTGCCACCCGCGTGGTGTCCATGCCGTGCGTGGAGTGGTTCGACGCTCAGGACGAGGCCTACCGCGAGCAGGTCCTGCCGAAGGCGGTCAAGGCCCGCGTCTCGGTCGAGGCCGGCATCGCGCTGCCGTGGTACCGGTTCGTCAAGGACGCCGGCGAGTCGGTGTCCATCGAGCACTTCGGCGCCTCGGCCGACTACAAGACCCTTTACAACGAGTTCGGCATCACCGTCGACGCCGTTGTCGCGGCGGCCCGGCGCAGCCTGAGCAACGCCGAGCAGGCGTGAGCGGAGGAATTCCTGTGACCACCAATCCGAACCTCAAGGCGCTCAGCGAGGCCGGGGTCTCGATCTGGCTGGACGACCTGTCGCGCCAGCGGATCTCCTCGGGCAACCTGGCCGAGCTGATCACCGACCAGGCGGTCGTCGGCGTCACGAGCAACCCGACGATCTTCGCCAACGCGCTGTCCAACGCCGCCGACTACACCGGCAAGGTGCGCGAGCTGGCGGCCCGCGGCGCGAGCGTGGACGACACGGTGCGCGAGCTGACCACCGCCGACGTCCGGGACGCTGCGGACATCTTCCGCAACGTCTACGAGTCGACCGGCGGCGTCGACGGCCGGGTCTCCCTGGAGGTCGACCCGCGGCTGGCGCACGACACCGACCGCACCGTGGCCGAGGCCATCGACCTGTGGAAGGCCGTCGACCGGCCGAACCTGATGGTCAAGATCCCGGCCACCCTGGCGGGCCTGCCCGCGATCACCCGCGTGCTCGCCGAGGGCATCAGCGTCAACGTCACGCTGATCTTCTCGGTGCAGCGCTACCGCGACGTGATGGACGCGTTCCTGGCCGGCCTGGAGCAGGCCAAGGCCAACGGCCACGACGTCAGCCAGATCGCCTCGGTCGCGTCGTTCTTCGTGTCCCGGGTGGACACCGAGATCGACAAGCGGCTGGCGAAGATCGCCGGCGGCGAGGAGCTGCGTGGCAAGGCGGCGATCGCCAACGCCCGCCTGGCCTACGCCGCCTACCTGGAGGTCTTCTCCTCCGAGCGCTGGAAGCCGCTGGAGGCCGCCGGCGCCAAGGCGCAGCGTCCGCTGTGGGCGTCCACCGGTGTGAAGGACCCGTCCTACTCAGACACGCGCTACGTGGACGAGCTGGTCGCGCCGAACACGGTGAACACCATGCCGGAGGCGACCCTGAAGGCCACCGCCGACCACGCCGACGTGCGCGGCGACCTGGTCACCGGCACGGCCGCCGCCTCGCAGCAGGTCTTCGACGACCTCGCGAAGATCGGCATCGACCTCGACGACGTGTTCGCGGTGCTGGAGAGCGAGGGCGTCGAGAAGTTCGAGAAGTCCTGGACCGAGCTGCTGGAGACCGTCGGCCAGCAGCTGGCGCAGGCCAAGTAAGAGGAGTCACGGGTCGTTTTCCGTAGCGGAACCTCAGACGCCGCCTGGACTGCGGGATCCCCGGCTGATGTATGTCCAATACACGGCGCCGGGGACTGGCCTCGCCAAGAACCCCGACGGGGTGGGCACAGTCTGAGAACCCGCGGGTGGTCATCTTGCGTAGGTGGCCGAAAGCGGCTTCGCCGCTTGCCTGACGTCTACGTCCAGCTGAAGACGTCCCGGGCACTCGCTCTTTAAGCTGTGATTCCGGGCCGGTGCGCATCTGCCGCACCGGCCCGGATCGGCGACACTGTGGTCGCACGAAGTTGGCTTCCAAGATCGAACTCCGGAGACGCAGGTCGAACTGGGGTTCGAGTCCAACTAATTCGAGCGCTGAAGGAACTACATGGCAACCGAAACCTCCGTCGACATTCGCGATGTGGCGCTAGCGGCCGAGGCCCGACCGCTGGTCGAGCAGTTGGCCGCCGATGCGGTTGCCGGCAAGCTCGCCGCCCAGGACGCCACGCTGTGGGGTCCGGACGCCGAGAGCGAGGCATCCATCCGGCTGTCCTGGACGACGCTGCACGAGAGCTCGCGTCCGCTGCTCGCCGAGATCGACGCGCTGCGCGCCGAACTGCACGCCGAGGGCCTGGACCGCATCGTGCTGGCCGGGATGGGTGGCTCGTCGCTGGCTCCGGAGGTGATCACCGCGACCGCCGGCGTGCCGCTGGTCGTGCTGGACACCACCGACCCCGGGCAGGTCGCCGACGCGCTGGCCGGTGATCTCGACCGGACCGTGCTGGTGGTCTCCTCGAAGTCGGGCACGACCGTCGAGACCGACAGCCACCGCCGGATCTTCGAGCGGGCTTTCACGCAAAACGGAATCGATCCTGTGACCCGCATCATCGTGGTCACCGACCCCGGTTCAGCGATGGAGTCGGCGGCGCGCGAGGCGGGCTACCGCAAGGTGTTCACCGCCGACCCGCACGTGGGCGGCCGCTACTCGGCGCTGACCGCCTTCGGCCTGGTGCCCGCCGGGCTGGCCGGTGCCGACGTCGCCGCGCTGCTGGACGACGCGGCCGCCGCGTTCCGGCTGCTGAGCGCCGACGACGACGGCAACCCGGCCCTGCGGCTGGCCGCGACGCTGGGCGCGGCGCACGCCAAGGGCGCCGAGAAGGTCGTGTTCGCCGACACCGGCTCGGGCATCAAGGGCTTCGGCGACTGGGTCGAGCAGCTGATCGCCGAGTCCACCGGTAAGAACGGCACCGGCCTGCTGCCGGTGGTCGTGGAGAGCACCGACGCCCCCGGCTTCGCCGACGCCGGCGCGGACGCGACGACCGTGGCCGTCGGGCCGGGCGTCGACGGCGCGCGGATCAGCACCACCGGCCCGCTGGGCGGCATGTTCCTGCTGTGGGAGTTCGCCACCGCGGTGGCAGGCCGGCTGCTGGGCATCGACCCGTTCGACCAGCCGGACGTGGAGGCCGCGAAGAAGGCCGCGCGGGCGCTGCTGGACGGCCCGGCCGGTGGTCCGGCCGCGACCCCGACGCTGGTCGACGGCTCGATCGAGGTGCACGCCTCCGGCGACTGGGTGACCGCCGGCGTCGGCAACGTGGCCGAGGCTCTGCGGGCATTCCTGGCCGTCGCGCCGGAGCGCGGCTACCTGTCGATCCAGGCGTACCTGGACCGCCTCGACGACGCCTCGACCGCGGTGCTGCGGCCGGAGCTGGCGCGCCGCACCGGGCTGCAGACGACCTTCGGCTGGGGACCGCGATTCCTGCACTCCACCGGCCAGTACCACAAGGGCGGCCACCAGAACGGCGTGTTCCTGCAGATCACCGGGGCCACCGAAGAGGACCTGGAGGTGCCGGACCGGCCGTACACTCTGGCCGGGCTGCAGCGCGCCCAGGCGCTCGGCGATGGCCAGGTGCTCGCCGACCGGGGCCGGCCCGTGCTGCGGCTGCACCTCACCGACCGGGCGGCCGGGCTCGTCGAGCTGGTCAAGGCCGTGCAGGACCTGCGCTCCTTGGAGGACCAGGCGTGATTCAAAGCGAACAGTGGCAAAACCCGCTGCGCGACCCGCGGGACAAGCGGCTGCCCAGGATCGCCGGCCCGTGCGGGCTGACGATCTTCGGCGTGACCGGTGACCTCTCCCGCAAGAAGCTGATGCCGGCGATCTACGACCTCGCCAACCGCGGCCTGCTGCCGCCGGGCTTCGCGCTGACCGGCTTCGCCCGCCGCGACTGGGCCGACCAGGACTTCGGCCAGGTCGTCTACGACGCGGTCAAGGAGCACGCGCGGACCCCGTTCCACCAGAACGTCTGGGACAGGTTGGCGGAGGGCATCCGGTTCGTGCCCGGCTCGTTCGACGACGACGCCGCGTTCGACCGGCTCGCCGCCACGGTCAAGGAACTCGACGCCGACCGGGGCACCGGCGGCAACCACGCGTTCTACCTGTCGGTGCCGCCGTCGGCGTTCCCGACGGTGCTCAAGCAGCTGTCGCGGTCCGGGCTGACCGAGCCGACCGACGAGAGCTGGCGGCGGGTGGTCATCGAGAAGCCGTTCGGCCACGACCTGGAGAGCGCGCGGCACCTCAACGGCATCGTCAACGAGGTGTTCCCCGAGGAGTCGGTGTTCCGCATCGACCACTACCTCGGCAAGGAGACGGTGCAGAACATCCTGGCGCTGCGCTTCGCGAACCAGCTGTTCGAGCCGATCTGGAACGCGCACTACGTGGACCACGTGCAGATCACCATGGCCGAGGACATCGGCCTGGGCGGGCGCGCCGGCTACTACGACGGCATCGGCGCGGCGCGCGACGTGATCCAGAACCACCTGCTGCAGCTGCTGGCGTTCACCGCGATGGAGGAGCCGGTCTCCTTCTCGCCGCAGGACCTGCGCGCGGAGAAGGTCAAGGTGCTGTCGGCGACCAAGCCGGTCGGCCCGTTCGACCAGACCACCGCCCGCGGCCAGTACACCGGTGGCTGGCAGGGCGGTTCGCTGGTGCCGGGCCTGCACGAGGAGGGCGGTTTCGCGTCCGACTCGATCACCGAGACCTACGCGGCGATCACCCTGGAGGTGGAGAGCCGGCGGTGGGCCGGGGTGCCGTTCTACCTGCGCACCGGCAAGCGGCTGGGCCGCCGGGTCACCGAGATCGCGGTGGTGTTCAAGCGCGCCCCGCACCTCCCGTTCGACAGCACGATGACCGAGGAGCTCGGGCAGAACGCCCTGGTGATCCGGGTGCAGCCGGACGAGGGCATCACGATGCGCTTCGGCGCGAAGGTGCCGGGCACGTCGATGGAGGTGCGCGACGTGACCATGGACTTCGGTTACGGGCACGCGTTCACCGAGTCCTCGCCGGAGGCCTACGAGCGGCTGATCCTGGACGTGCTGCTCGGCGAGCCGTCGCTGTTCCCGGTCAACGAGGAAGTCGAACTGTCCTGGCAGATCCTCGACCCGGTGCTGGAGCACTGGGTCGCCCGCGGCAAGCCCGAGCCGTACAAGGCCGGGACGTGGGGTCCGCCGTCGGCGGACGCGATGCTGGCCCGAACCGGACGCGTCTGGAGGCGACCGTGATCATCGATCTGCCGTCCACCACCACTTCGCAGGTCAACAAGAAGCTGGTCGAACTGCGCGAGTCCGGTGGTGCGGTCGCGCTGGGCCGGGTGCTGACGCTGGTGATCGTCACCGGTGACGGCACCGAGGTGGAGAAGGCCATCCAGGCCGCCAACGACGCCAGCCGGGAGCACCCGTGCCGGGTGATCGTGGTGGCCAGCGGGGCGCGGCAGGCCGCGCCGCGGCTGGACGCCCAGATCCGCGTCGGCGGCGACGCGGGGGCGTCGGAGGTCATCGTGCTGCGGCTGTACGGGCCGCTGGCCGACGAGGGCGCGGGCTCGGTGGTGCCATTGCTGCTGCCGGACGCCCCGGTGGTCGCGTGGTGGCCCTCGGACGCGCCGGACAGTCCCGCGAAGGACCCGATCGGCGCGCTGTCGCACCGGCGGATCACCGACGCGGCGGCCGACGGGGACCCGATCGTCTCACTGCAGAAACGCGTCCAGTCCTATGTGGATGGTGACACGGATCTGGCCTGGACCAGGCTGACCTCGTGGCGCGCGGTGCTGGCGGCGGCGCTGGACCTGCCGCCGCACGAGGCGGTCACGGCCGCCACGGTCACCGGCGCGGCGGACTCGCCGTCGACCGACCTGCTGGCCGCGTGGCTGGCCAGCTACCTGGGTATCCCGGTGCGCCGGGTCGAGCACCCGCGCGGGCCGGGCATCGTCTCGGCGGTGCTGGAGCGCTCGTCGGGCAACGTGGAGATCGTCCGCCCGGACGGCAAGGTCGGGACGCTGACCCAGCCGGGTCAGCCGGACCGGCGGGTGTCGCTGCAGCGCCGCGAGGTGCGCGACTGCCTCACCGAGGAACTGCGCCGCCTCGACCCGGACGAGATCTACGAGGCCACCCTGGAGGGCCTGGACAAGATCGTGCGCGGCGAGGAGGAACCGGCGGAAGCAGAGGCCGGTTCATGAGCCGGCCGGAAGTGGTCGTGCACGCCACCGGCGAGCTGCTCGCCGCCGCGGCGGCGGCCCGGCTGATCATCAGGCTCGTCGACGCGCAGGCCGCGCACGGCGTGGCGTCGGTGGTGCTCACCGGTGGCCGGACGGGCATCGGCGTGCTCGAACAGGTCAACCGCTCCCCCGCCCGGGACGCGGTGGACTGGGCGAACGTGGACGTCTACTGGGGCGACGAGCGGTTCCTGCCGGACGGCGACCCGGACCGCAACGAGACCCAGGCCCGCCACGCCCTGCTGGACCACGTCCCGGTCGACCCGGAACGGGTGCACGTGATGGCGCCGGCGGACGGCAAGTTCGGCCCGGACGCCGACGCGGCGGCGGCGCACTACGCGGAGGTGCTCGCGACCACGGCGTCGCGGGCGACCGACATCGCGGTGCCGCACTTCGACGTGCTGCTGCTGGGCGTCGGCGAGGAGGGGCACACGGCGTCGCTGTTCCCGGACACGCCGTACGTGCAGGAAGCCGAGCGGACGGTGGTGGGCGTGCACGACTGCCCGAAGCCGCCGCCGACCCGGATCTCCCTGACGCTCCCGGCGATCCAGGCGGCTTCGGAGGTCTGGCTGATGACCACCGGCGAGGCGAAGGCCGAACCGGTGGCGGCGGCGCTGGGCGGGGCGAAGCCGGTGGACATCCCGGCGGCGGGAGCCCGCGGCCGGGACCGAACGCTGTGGCTGCTGGACCCGACCGCGGCATCGGCCATCCCGACCGGAGGCTGATCCTTCGCGGCGAAGGGCACCTTCGAGCACGAGTTGCTCGGAGGTGCCCTTCTCGTTTCGGGTCCTTGATCCATCTCGGCTACGCGGGCGGCGTCGCTGGTCCAGACTGAGCCGGTGGATCAGGAACGCAATGCGGTCACGGAGTTAGTCGTCGAGGTCGATGCCCGGACGGTCGCCCAGGGACGCACCATCGTCCTGCGGTCGCGGCGCACCTCCGCTTGGACGACGTCGATCGCCGCCGGGATCATCACCGGGCTCGGCGTCGGCGGCGCCCTGACACTTCCCGCCAACTGGCTGGTGATGCTGATGATCGCGTTCCCGGGCTTGCTCCTCGCGCTCGACGCCGGACGCCAGTTCGCTGCGACGCGACGTCTGCGGGAGACCTGGCAGCGAGCCGGGATTCCCGCGGTGGCGATGCGAATCTCGGCTGCGGGACTGCACTGCAGCAACGAGGCGGCACCGGCCGTCTTCCTCCCCTGGCCCGCCGTCGCCGGGATTCATCTCAAACGACGGCTCGGCCAACCGATGCTCGTGCTGGAACTCGCGCCCGGCACGACCGCGGCGACGCCGGGCGTTGTCGGGCTGGACCATCCCGACGTTCAGCGCGCCCTGCGCACGAAAACGCTCGGGGTCCGCGGCTTGTGGTTCGGAGTCCGCTCGCTCCGGCAGCCCCTCGAGGAGATCGATCGAGCATTCGCCCACTTCACGAACGGCCGGGTGCGGTGCTTGCCCTGAATTCCCCTGCCAGGCCGGGTTTCCGAGTTCAATCGGCATGAGCGGGAACAATCGGCCGCGGGCACTGGGTAATCTTCCGCGTTATGCGCCGTGGACGGGGTCGACTTCATCGCGTCAGCGCATTCGTGCTGGGAGTTTCCGTCAGCGCGGTGCTGTTGCCGACCGCCATCAACATCGGCACCGGCGGCACCGCACCGGCGTTCCTCGCGCCCTACACCGACTGGACCTGGCCGGTCATCGGTGTGTTGTGGGCCGTTTCCGTGGCCGCCGCGCTGTGGGAGATGCTGGCGCGCCAGCAGTCGGCCATCACAAGCCGTCCCGTCGACCACCCGCGCAACCGGCCGAACGCCCTGGATCGCGTCGAGCACTACGTCCACCAACGGTTCTCGCAGTCCCTCGCCGCTAAGGCGCGCATCGAGCTGGACCTCGACGAACGGCCGGACGCGGTTATCCGCCCGCAGTCCCTGACGGTGCAACCCGTCGGCGGTGCCGAGCACGCCATCGCGTCGAACGCGCCGATCTCCGAGATCTTCGACGAGCTCCACCAGTCCATGCTCGTCCTCGGCGACCCCGGCGCGGGCAAGACCACGCTGCTGCTGGAGCTGGCCCACGCGCTGGTCGCGCGCGCCCGGCAGGATCCGGAACAGCCGATCCCCGTCCTGCTCGACCTCTCGGGATGGCCCGGCACCGACGACAAGAAGCGCGAGCCCGCCGACTTCGTCCAATGGCTGCGTGACGAACTGCGGCGCAGGTACACCATTCCGCACGCGGTCGCCGACGCATGGCTGGCAGCGGGCGAGCTGGCGTTGCTGCTCGACGGTCTCGACGAGGTGGCCCCGGAACACCGCGAGGAGTGCGTCCGCGCGCTCAACTCCTTGCCGCAGAAGGTGTTCGTGCCGCAGATCGCGGTGTGCAGTCGCCTGGGCGAGTACGACAGGTTGCCCGAACGGCTCAGCCTGCACGGCGCGGTGCGCATCCAGCCGCTGACCCGCGATCGGCTGGCGGAGTACTTCGAGGGCGCCGGGCAGGGGCTCCACGGCGTCCGGTCGATGCTGACGAGCGACCCGGAGCTGTGGGAACTGCTGGACTCTCCGCTGATGCTCAACATCATGGCGCTGGCCGTGCAGGGAGCCGACGGCACGCAACTGCGGGCCGAGGACACGACGAGCGCCCGCCGGGAGCTGTTCGACGCCTACGTCTGCGAGGTGCTGGCGCGCCGGGTCACACCGCCGTCCCGCTACACGCCTCGGGAAACCGTCCGCACGCTGTGGTTCATGGCGATGCTGGCCCGGGACTCCTATCGCGGGAACGCGGTGCTGAGGAAGCGGTTCCTGTCCCACCTCGACTGGTACAAGTGCGTCCCGCTCGACGTCACCGTTGCGGCCACGGGCGTTTTCACGCCGGTGGCGTTGGCGGCTTTCACCGCGCCCATCGTGCTCGCCGCAATGGTGCAGTTCGGCCTGTTCGCGGGTGTGGTCACCGCATGCGCTGCAGCGGTGGGAACGGGCTTGGCCAGCCGCGACCCGCTCCCGCCGGCTGGCGCGCGGTCGTCACCGCATCTGGCCAAAGCCGCCCGCTTCGCAGTGGTCGTCGGCCTGACCGCCGGGGCGGGCGCGATCGGCGTCATGCTGGCGGTGTGCTGGGTCCTGGCTGGTGCCCCCGCACCGGTTTCCGCCGCCATCATCGCCGCGGGTGTCGCTGTCAGCGCTGGTCTCACGGCATCGGCTTACTTCGTGTCGGAAGCTGTCACCGCGTGGCTGGTCGCGCTCGCGGCCGGACTCGCGACCCTGGTGCTGACGCTGTGGATCGGCCCGACCGAAGAGCTGGTGGGAGCCTGGGTGGTCGGTTTGGCAGGCAGCGCCTTCATCGGCTCGACGGCCTTGCACACAGTCCATTTCTGCATCTCCAGGTGGATTGTGGACGAGCCGAGGAACTGGAACTTCACCAAGCAGACCGTGCTCTGCGCGGTCGCGGGAGCGCTCGTCGGGGTGTCGCTGGGCATCGCCGTGGGCGCACCGATCGACCCGCGCTTCCTCGGGTTCGCCGTCGGTTTGGTGCTCGGCGGATGCGGGTTCCTCGCCTGGGAGGACGGTCCAGGAGCATCGCTGCTCGGCCTGCTGGCGTTCCGCTTCACCGGCTACCTGCCGCCCAGGCGGCGCGACTTCCTCGCGCACGCCGCAGATCGAAGCCTGCTGAGCCGGTCGGACGGCGAGTGGCGGTTCGTGCACCTGCTGGTGCGCGACCACCTCGCCGAATGCGATCCCGCCCTGCTCGGCGCACGCGCCGAAAAACGGGCCCGAAAGCTGGCCAGGAACCGCTCCCGCCAGACGGCGTGACGCGACCCGATCAACCGGGTCAGGAGAGTTCGGCGCAGAGGTCGCGTTCCGCGCCGTGCGCCCGGCGCACCCAGCGGTGGTCGTCGGCGATGTCGACCGCGTACTCGCCGGTCAGCAGGTAGAGGCCCGGATCGTGGTTGCTCTCGCCCGGGCCGAAGCCGATCAGGACCAGTCCGCGCCAGTCCCAGGTGACGACGTCGTCGGGCCGGTAGGTCAGGCAAGAATTTCGAGTTTTGGCTCGTACTCGCATCGCGCCGGATGGCATATTCCGCCAGATCGCCGGGTGGCTCTCGGCGGCCCGGCATCGGCCCGGATCAGGCGACGGCGGCGGTCCTCGCCATTTCGGCGCCGTTGGTCGTACGCTGTGGCGCGCAGTTGTCGATCAGCGGCGAGGTGAGCTGGGATGACCCGCATTCAGGGGTTGCGCCGGATCCGGGCGGACATGATGGGGCTGGCGCTGGGATTGGTGGCGATCCTGCTCGGGTTCTTCGGGACCACCGGCGTTGCGGCCAAGGAGCCGACCACCGCGATGCGCGGGATGTGGATCGCCGGGGTGGAGAACATCGACTGGCCGAGCAAACCGGGGCTTTCCGCAGCGCAGCAGCAGGCCGAGTACCGGAAGCTGCTCGACCAGGCCGTCGCGAACAAGCTGAACGCCGTGTTCGTCCAGGTGCGGCCGACCGCCGACGCGTTCTGGCCGTCGCCGCACGAGCCGTGGTCGCACTGGCTGACCGGGCAGCAGGGCCGCGATCCCGGCTACGACCCGCTGCGGTTCATGGTCGACGAGACGCACAAGCGCGGCCTGCAGTTCCACGCCTGGTTCAACCCGTACCGGATCAGCATGACCGACGACCCGCAGGCGCTCGTCCCGGAGCACCCCGCACGCAAGCACCCGGAGTGGACCTTCGCCTACGGCGGCAAGCTCTACTACAACCCGGGCGTGCCGGCGGCCCGCGAGTTCGTGACCGGCGCGATCATGCACGCGGTCGAGAACTACGACGTCGACGGCGTGCACCTCGACGACTACTTCTACCCCTACCCCGTCGAAGACCAGAAGATCCCGGACGAGAAGACCTTCGCCGAGCACGGCAAGGACTTCGACGACATCGAGGACTGGCGCCGGCACAACGTCGACCAGCTGGTGTCCGACCTCGACGCCCGGGTGCACCGGGCCAAGCCGGACGCGGAGTTCGGCGTCAGCCCGTTCGGCATCTGGCGCAACGCGGCCAGCGACCCGGCGGGCTCGGACACCAAGGGGCTGGAGTCGTACTCGGCGATCTACGCCGACACCCGCAAGTGGGTGCGGGAGGGCTGGGTCGACTACATCGCCCCGCAGGTCTACTGGCAGATCGGCCACCCGGCCGCCGACTACGCCGCCCTGATCCCGTGGTGGTCCAAGACGGTCTCGGGCACCGGCGTGGACCTCTACATCGGCCAGGCCGCCTACCGGGTCGGCAAGGAGGGCTGGACCGATCCCGGCGAGCTCGCCGCCCACCTGGCGCTCAACAGCGACTACCGCGGCGTCAAGGGCGACATCTACTTCAGCGCGAAGTCGCTGACCACCAACGCCGCCGAAGCCATGGCGCGCGTCGTCCGGGAGCACTACGCCGAATACCCCGGCTGACCGGCGGCACTACGGTTCGGTGATCACCACGATGCCGTCCTGGTCGGACACCACGCGCTCACCAGGGACGAACCGGATGCCGCCGAGCTCGATCACCTCGTCGACGGTTCCCTCGCCGGTCTTGGTGCTCTTGCGCGGGTTGGCACCCAGCGCCTTGACGCCGAAGTCCATCCCAGCCAACACCGCCGAGTCGCGCACCGCGCCGTTGATGATGACCCCGCTCCAGCCGTTCGAGCGGCCGATCTCGGCGATCACGTCGCCGATCAGCGCGGTGTGCAGCGAGCCGCGGCCGTCGATGACCAGCACCTGGCCGTCGCCGGGCTCGGAGAGGACCTTCTTGAGCAGGGCGTTGTCCTGGAAGCAGGTGACCGTGCGGATCCGGCCTTCGAACGCCTCGCGCCCGCCGAGGTTGCGGAACTGCACGTCGCAGCTGCGCACCTCCGGGCCTTCCCGGTCCGCGAGATCAGCCGTCGCCTGAGCCATGAATCCTCCCGGATCGCCGCTGCCGTGGACGGCGAGCGTACCCACCGGTAGCCGGGCACGACCCAGCACCGCGACCAACGCCACACCAACCCTCCGCCGCGGAGCCCCGCCCAATTTCGCCCAAAATCGGAAACCCCAGCGCCGCGACTCGTCGCCCGCAATTTTGCCTAAAATCGGGGATCCCTCCCGCGCTGCGGCGGGTCATGGCTGGTCGCAGGCTTGGGCGCGGTCTTGGAGGAGGGCTCGTTCCCGCTCGTTCGCGGTGAGAGATGCCGCTCGTTCGAACTCCGCGCGGGCTTCGGCGCGCCGACCGAGCTTGACGAGCAGGTCGCCGCGGACGCTGGGCAGCAGGTGGTAGTTCTGCAGCGCCGGTTCGGCCGTCAGCTGGTCGACCAGGTTCAGGCCGTGTTCCGGGCCGAACGCCATCGACACCGCCACCGCGCGGTTGAGCTCCACCACCGGCGACGGCGAGATGTCGGCCAGCGCCTCGTAAATCGCCGCGATGCGCGCCCAGTCGGTCTCCTCCGGAGTCCGCGCCCGCGCGTGGCAGGCGGCGATCGCGGCCTGCACCGCGTACGGACCGGGCTCGCCGCCCAATTCCTCCGCGCGGGCCAGCGCCGCGAGCCCGCGCCTGATCAGCAGCTGATCCCATCTCGCGCGGTCCTGCTCCAGCAACAGCACCGGCTCGCCCGTCCGGCCGATGCGCGCGGCGGCGCGGGACGCCTGGATCTCCAGCAGCGCCACCAGTCCGTGCGCCTCCGGCTCGTCCGGCACCAGCCCGGCCACGATGCGCCCGAGCCGCAGCGCGTCCTCGCACAGCTCGGTCCGCATCCAGTCGTCGCCCGCCGTGGCCGCGTATCCCTCGTTGAAGACGAGGTAGACGACCTCCAGCACCGACGGCAGGCGGGCAGCCAGCTCCGCGCCGCTCGGCGCCTCGAACGGAATCCGCTTGCGGGCCAACGTCTCCTTCGCCCGCACGATGCGTTGGGCGATGGTCGCCTCCGGCACCAGGAACGCGCGGGCGATCTCCTTCGTCGTCAGCCCGCACAGCACGCGCAGGGCCAACGCCACCCGCGCCTCGGTCGACAGCACCGGATGGCACGCCGTGAACACCAGGCGCAGCAGGTCGTCGCCGAAATCCGGGCCGGCGTCGATCTCGACGTCGCGGTGGTGTTCGAGCTCGCGGCCCAGTTCGTCCTGTTTGCGCTCCAGGCGCTGGTTGCGGCGCAGTTGATCGATCGCGCGGTGCTTGGCGGTGGACATCAGCCAGGCCCCCGGGTTCGGCGGCACCCCGGCCTCCGGCCACTTCTCCAGGGCGATGACCAGCGCGTCCTGCGCGAGTTCTTCGGCCAGGCCGACGTCCTGCACGATCCGCGCCAAGCCCGCGATCAGCCGCGCGGCTTCGATCCGCCAGACGGCCTCGATGGCGCGGTGCGCTTCGGAAACGGGTGTGACCCAGATACGGCCCAAACGGGCCATGGGATGATCTTGGTCTAGTCGGCCTCGGCGAGCGCGCGGTAGAGCGAGGCGACGGACGGGTTCCTGCCGGCGTTCTTGCCGGTCTTGATGGTGAGCTTCTTGGCGATCTCGGGGACCGGGGTGCCTTTGGCCTTGAGCGCGACGGCGAAGGTGAGCATGTCGTCGTCAATCACCTTCGGGCGGCCGCCGTGGTTGCCCTTGGCGGCGGCGGCCTGCTGGCCCTCGAGGGTCTTCTCGCGGATGTAGTTGCGATCGATCTGCGCGGAGGCGGCCAGGACGGCGAAGAACATCGCGCCCATGCCGTTGGGGTCGTAGATGCCGGTGAGCGGGCCGGTGAGGAGTTCGAGCTGGACGCCGGCGGCCTGCAGCTGCCCGGACAGCGCCATTAGCTCGGCGGCATTGCGCGCGAGGCGCTTGAGCTCGTGGACGGTGAGGATGACCGGCTGGTCCGGGGCGGCCTCGCGGATGTCGTACGCGAGCTTGAGCGCCTTCTCCAGTTCGGGGCGGACCTTGACGCGGGTGGAGATCTTCTCCGAGAAGACGCGCTTGCAGTTCGCGCGGTCGAGCGCGTCGAGCTGGGACTGCAGTTCCTGCTGGGCGGTGGAGCAGCGGGCGTACCCGATCCGGATCGCGGCCGCGGCCGGCGCCGGCGTCTCGGCCTTGATGCGCGGGCCGGGCACCCAGACCCGGCCGGGGCCGCGGTCGTCAGGAACGGCAACGTCGAGTTCCTCACGCAGCGCGGGAACGAGGATGAAGCGGGCGGTGTGGTACTTCGTCGCGGTCTTCCCGCCGCGGGTGCGGCACGGACTCCCGGCCGGAGCCTCGCACTTCGGGCAATCCTGTCGTTCTACCGCATTAGCGGCCTGCTCGGTCGTGAGATCCACGCGGGAAGTCTCTCAGAACTGCCTTGCAGAACACCGGAGTTTTGAGAGGTTTTCTGCGAATGGCGACCTGCGGAAACGTGATCACGAACCGGCCTCTCGCAGAACTCTCACAGATGGTCCATTTGTGAGAGTCGCGGACCTCGTACATCAGTGTCCGTCCTCGAAGAGCTCGGCCAGGTCTGGCGACATCTGTGGCAGGGGCTCGGGGTTGATGGCCGATCACGTCGTACTGGTGCGACTCGTACCTACTTGTCGTCTCCTTTTCGTTCTTGTTCGGGCCGCCGCCCTTCCGGCGAGCCGGTCATCGTCTCGACCGGCCCTGGCTCGGTGCGTCGGTCGGCGCTGCGGCCGCCACCGGGTGCCAACGCTTGACCGCAGCGGACAGCCCCAGCCCCATGCGCGGATCGCAGAAGAGGACGGTCTAGTCGTCGCCTCAGTGTCCGTCGCGGACCACCGCTAACCCGCCGACCCGGGTCGTGATGCCCGCCGGCCCGCGTCGGGCCGAAGCGAGCACGCTGGCCGGTCGACCGAGGGTGTCGCCCTGCTCCACCTCGATCGCGACCGTCTGCGCCCCTGTCGTGTCGAGCAGGTGGGCGGCCAGGCAGCCGGTGCTGTTGGCGTTGGCGACGTCCTCGTCGACACCGATCGCCGGCGCGAACATCCGCGCCGCACCCGGTCGGTCGCCCACCGGCGGTACGTACACGAAACAGCCGAGGAGCCCGTACCGCTGGCACGCCGCTGTCAGCCTGCCGAGGTGTGGGTGGACTCGGAGCAGCGCCGACCGGTCGTGGACCGGTACCAGCATGCGTGGTGCGCCGGGCGCGGCGATCCGTGGCGCGTCGGTCGGATGCGGATCGTCGGCGGTGAGCCCGAGCGCGGCGACGATCGCGGCGCGCTCGTCCGGTGCCGGGTGTCGCAGCGCGACGAGGCCCTGGTCGAACCACACCTCGATGCCGGCGGGGCGGCGGATCGCGACGGTGTCGAACGTGCGCCCGCCGGTGTGTTGGCGGTCGTTCAGCTCGCCCAGCGCGGTGCGGGTCAACCGGACGGCCTGCGCGGCAACGGTGCCGTGGCCGCAGCCGGACAGTTCGGCGGTGGCGGTGAAGAACCGGACCGGCCAGCCACCGTCCGGCGCCCGCCCCGGGCCGAGGAACGCCGCGTGCGAGGTGCCGGCCGCAGCAGCGACCGCACGCCGGTTAGCGTCCGTCGCCGCCGGGTCGTCGTCGGTGACGGCCGTGGGGCTACCGCCCCGACCGTCACGCCGCACACACGCATCAACCACCGTGACATCCCGCCAGGACATCGGCCCACCTTTGACGCTCAACGAACCGGCAACCGCCAACGGCGTCCGCCGCTAGCCGGACCTGGCCTTAAGCGGCCGACCGAACGCGTCCCAGAGCGTACCGGCCTGCCTCAGCCGGTGCCGTCCTGCACCGGATAGTGGATGACGACCAAACCGCCGGTGGCGTAGTTGACGACATCGGCGGCCACCCGCTGGCCATGCGACGACGCCCGCGCCGCGGCCATGGCGGCGGCGTCAGCGAAGTCGGCTTCGAAGACCGCGAAATACGGCGCTTCTCCCTCGGTCGCCGCCACGTCGAAGCTGTAGCGCCACGCAAGCGGGCCGGGCCAATTCTTGACCAGCGGAAGGTGGTTGTTCACGTAGTAGTCGCGGAAGTGGTCAGGGTCGGCGGGCTCGGAATACAGGACCAACGACCTATGCATGACGACCTCCGTCCAGGGACGTCAGCTGGCTGCCCAACTCGTAGCGACCCCACCCGTGCATGGCGCCAGCCATCGGGAGGATTCTGGCGAACATGCGGAACAGCCCGATCGGCGGGGCGTCCCCGGGCATCATGCGCGCGAGCAGTGCGCCGGCCTGGTCGGTGCACGGCGGTTCCAGCAGGGCTATCCGCGACATCGGCTCTCCCGTCGAGTTCGTTTCGAAATCAGAAACACCGGATGGATGCTAGTGTTTCGAATAAAGAAACGCAAGGAGGGTCATGCCGACGCCGCGCCCAGGAACACCGGTTCGTGGATCGACGACGGGCCGTCCCATCATGGCCGCGATGGACCTGTTCGGCCGTCGGTGGGCGCTGCGAATTCTCTGGGAGCTGCGTGCGGGTCCGCTCGGTGCCCGCGCGCTGCTGGCACGGTGCGAAGGGCTGTCATCCAGCGTCCTCTACCAGCGGCTCCGCGAACTCGCATCGAGCGGGATCATCGCGCCCTCGGCCGATGGCTACGAGCTCACTCGGCTGGGGACAGCACTCCGTGATGCCCTTCGTCCGCTCGACGAATGGGCGATCGCCTGGGTGCAGGAGCAAGAACACAACGATCAGGAGCCCACGGAGACGTGAAGGTCACGCCCGACCAGGTGGAGCGGTGATGTGACAGCCGCCGACTCGGGACACGGGCTCACGCGGCCTGCGAGAAACCCTCGGTCGCTGGCTCGTCGCCGCGCAGAGGGGTGAAGTCGACGTCCAGGCGCGGGTCGTACGCGTCGGGCTCGGCGCCGAGCTCGTGGGTGGCGTACTCGCCGAAGCGCCGGATGTGCTCGGTCAGGTACGGCGAGACCTGTGCCAGGTCCTCCGGGGCGATGTCCATCCCCTCGGCCTGCAGCTGGCGCACGATCTCGGCGATGTCGAGCGCGTTATGGAAGATCACCGCATTGGACAGCAGCGCGTTGAACTTCGCGGTCTTCTCCTGCTCGACGGGGTCGTTGTCGGCGATCACGCCGCCGTTGCCGAAGCCGACCCACTGGGAGAACCGGTTGAACGACTCGACCTTGTTGGTCGCGGCGGTCACCCGCCGGCGCAGCGGCGCGTCCGTCAGATACCGCAGGAGTTGCACGGTGCGGATGACGCGGCCGACCTCGCGAAAGGCGGTGTACGTGGCGTTCTTGTTGGAGCCCGCACGCAGCCGGCGCAGCAGCAGCGTGGAGGAGATCGCGCCCTCCCGTACGGAGACGGCCACCTTCATCAGGTGGCGGAACTGCGACTCGATCAGGTCCCAGTCGATGACGTTCCTGCCCGGCTCGCCGAACAGAGCGTCGATGTGGACGTACTCGGCGCTCCGGGTGGGCCGGTAGAACGTGAGGTCCTTCCAGTTGCGGATCCTGGGCACCAGGTCGAAGCCGAGGAGGTGGGCGAGCGCGAAGACCGGGAACGATTGGCCTTGGGTATCGGCGTGGACGGTGGTCGGCTTGAGTTCCGAGGCGTTCTTGAGCAGGCCCTCGATGATGTAGACGGCCTCCCACACCCCACACGGGATGAAGTGCGTGAAGAGTGCGATGTAGGTGTCGGAGATGTGGTGGTAGGCGATGCCGCCGGGCTTTCCGTAGCGGATCGACGTCTCGGCCAGAAGGTTGTTGAGGTAGGTGTCCATGTGGGTGCCGTCGGCCGCGACGGTGGAGCCGTTGCCCCACGCCTGCGAGATGTCGAGCTCGGCGTGCGCATTGACGACGTCGGCAATGGCCTCGTTGAGCAGCGCGATGGAGAAGTGCCGGTTGGCGGCCAGGGACAGCTCGTGCCCGCTGACACCGGGGATGTGCTTGGCGGCCTCGTACGGGCCCATGTTGGTGCCCTTGGTGAACGTGGTCAGCACGTACCGGCCGAAGGGGTCCTTCAGCTTCGGCTCCGCGCCGGAGGCCGGGCCGAAGCGCCGCCACCATTCCACCCAGTACGCCGTCCGCGCGATGATCCCCAGCAGCGTGCGCTCCGGCATCCGGGCCTTGATCGCCTCTTCCAGCCGCTTCGCCGAGGGTGTCTGCCCGTCCGCCCGGTGCCGCTTGAGCGACGGGATCCCGGTCTCCGGGGCGATGATCAGCCCTTCGTTGTCGGGATAGCCGGCGTCCGCGGCCGCCGCCGCGGCGGTCAGCCGGTCCTGCAGCTGCCGCCGGAAGCTCGCCGCGTCATACGACATCTCCTCTCCCGGCTCCACCAGGCCGACCTCGACCAGGTAAGCGGGCAGTTTCGCCTCCACGACGTTCATGGGGAGCAGCTGGTCGTTCCAGTCGGCGTGCTCCTCGGAGCCGGCCACGGCCACATCTCCGGTCCGCACGCTTCGGCGAGGGCGTGGAAGACCATCGCCTCGAAGTGGCGCCGTACGAAGCGGTCGGGCCGGTTCTTGTCCCGGATCGCCTTCTGCCAGTTCTTCGTCGCGAAGGAGACGTCGAGCTCCTTGCCCTCCGCGTTGGTGTCGGGGATGAAGTCCCGGGTGAGCTTGTGCCGCCGCGCGTGTTCCAGCGCGTCCAGGACCTTCGTGTCGTCGGTGGTGGACACCAGCTCCACGAGCTTGGCGAAGTCGTACATCACCGCCCGGTCCTTGCGTAGGTGCCCGTACAGCAGCACCTCCCAGTAGTCGCCGTGGTGCGCGGAGACCTTCTCGATCTGCTCGTACTGCCCATCGAACCCGCCAAAGCTGTCCACCGCCCGCAGCACCGCCGACAGCCCACCGGCCTGCGTCGTCACCGCGGCGGCCAGCGAGTGCAGTGCGGGCGCCACCGCGCCGCCAAATCGGGCCGCCACCTGCCTCGCCCCGGCATCCACCTCGATCCCGGCCAGCACGTTCAGCACCTCGGCGGACAGCTGACCTGCCTTGGCTTTCGCCTGCTGGGCGGGACCGTCGGCATCGACGTGCTGCAACAGCGTGCGGTAGTTGACGATCAGCGCCTCGACCATGGCCTGCTGCTTCTCGTGCAACTCCGCCAGCTCCGCCTTGGCCCGCTTGACCTGCAGCGCGACCCGTTTGGTGAACATCGCCGTCAGGTCGTCACGAGCTCGCATCTGCGCCTTGCGCACCAGGCAGGCCAGCAGCGCGGCCCGCTTGATGGGCTCGTAGTCCCGCATCCCCGGTGCGTCCGCAGCCTCGGCCTCGCCGGCGAAGTCGTTCACCTTCGCCGCAGCCACACCGTCCAGCCATTCGGCGGTGGGCCCGAGCCCGTCGACCCAGATCAGCTGATCCTTCTGCTGACGAAAGTGCGACCACGTCGGCGACTTCGCCGGCTTCTTCAGGCAGTTGTGCTCCGTGGTGCCGTCCGACAGCCGGTTGTCCAGCAGAGCGGCCATGCGCTGGCTACCGCCGGCGCCCATCCGCTCGTGCAAGCGGGCGAAGAGCGAGCCGTTCACCTCGGCGCGAATCCGGGCCGCGGCCCGGTCCAGCATCGAAAAGCCCGGGATCTCCAGGCCCGCCTCCACCACCTTCTCCAGCCCGATGTTGATCAGGTCGGCGGGGCGGTTCTTCGATGCCGCCGCCGCCCGGATCGCCTCCTCGGCAACCTCCCGGGCCCGAGCCGGTTCGTACCGCGCGTCCAGGCGCCGGCGTACCAGGCTGCGATGGTTCTTCGCGGTCTTGTCCGCCAAGGTCGGCAGCACCGTGCCCTCCGGCAGCTCCACCGCCCGGAGAACGAAGTCCACCACCGCCGCCGGATACTCCTCCGGTTTCGGGAAGCGCCCCATGCGCTGATACGACTTCAGCGCCAGCAGCAGCGCGAGCTGGTGCCCCTCGGAGTGCGTGCTCTCCGCGGCCCAAGCCGCCTCCTCGCGACTCGGCGCGAAGAACAAGTGCAGCTCATGCGCACTGATCAGCTGCTTGAACCGCGGATACGCGGTCCGCTCAATCGAGGTCACAGCCCACCCCGGCCCCAGACGACAGCCCAACGTCACCATCAACGACGCTGGGCTGAACGGGTGACGGTGGCGCCCCCTCACGCCGCCAAGATCATCCCATGGCCCGTTTGGAGCGTATCTGGGTCACACCCCGGAAACACCCACCACGCCATCTCAGCGCGCCGCACCCCCGGCGGCAACCACGCCTGAAGCGACGCGTGCGCTCAGCCGACGCCACCTTGCCTGCGGGACTCCTCGCGCAGCCGCCGCTCCCGCTCCGCTTCCTCGGGCGTCAGCACGTCGGCGGCGAAGTCCTCGGCGGCGTGCACCTGCCGCACCGTGACCGGCGCGGGGCAGCGCTTCGCCCATTCCAGCATTTCCTCCCGGGACCGGACCTGGAGCAGCCAGAACCCGGCGATCAGCTCCTTGGTCTCGGCGAACGGGCCGTCCACGACGGTTCGGCCGCCGCCGGTGGTGATCTCCGTCCGGAACCCCTTGGAGCTCGGGTGCAGGCCCTCCGCGGCCAGCAGCACCCCGGCCTTGACGAGCTCCTCGTTGTAGTCGGTCATCTCCTTGATGACCTCCTGGCTGGGCATCGCGCCCGCTTCGCTGTCGGCATTGGCCATGACCGCCATCAGGAATCGCATCGCGGGTCACTCCCTCGTCGGTGGCGGCCGGCCTCTCCGGCCGCTCACCAACGCATCGAACGGGCTCCCCGGAAATCGACACGTTCGACGACCCATTTCTGCGAATACCTATCCGCCCAGGTGGCGGCGGATGAGCTCGTTGGCCTCCTGCGGGTTCTCCATGCTGGCCATGTGCCCGCAGCCGGCCATCTCGACCAGTTCGGCGTTGGGCATCCGCTGCGCTCCGTCCCGCGCCATCCGGTGCAGGTCGGCCGCCTCCAGCCCGCCGACGATCAGCAGCGTCGGCGCGGCGATCTCCTCCAGCCTGCTCGCGACGTCGCGCTCCAGCAGATGCCCGGTCGCGGTGTGGTGGTTGCCCACGGTCGTCATCGCCATGTCCCGGCAACGCCGCCGGATCTGCTGGTCCACCTCGTCCGGCCGGCGGTGCGGGCCGTCCACCCCGATGCGCAGGAACGCCTCGACGTACCGGTCGATGTCCATCGCCAGCCTGGCGGCCTCCTGCTCGCGGTACCCGTCCTGAATGAACGGGTCGTGGAACTCGACCGGCGGGATGCCCGGGCCGAACAGCACCATGCGGTCGACCCGCTCCGGGTGTTGCAGCGCGAACGTCAGGGCGGTGGCACCGCCCATCGAATTGCCCATCAGGGACGCGGTGCCGACCTCGAAGTGGTCCAGCACCGCGAGCAGGTCGTCCTCGGCCCGGCAGTCGGCCATCGCGGTGCTGGAGCGCCCGTGGGAGCGGGCCTCGTAGCGGATCAACCGGTGGTCGGCGGCGAGTTCGAGCTGCTCGTCCCACATCTGCACGCCCAGGTAGCCGGCGTGCAGCAGCACCAGCGGCGGGCCCGAGCCCACGACCTCGGCGTAGAGCTCCCCGTCCTGGACCGGAACTCGGACTGACTCGATAGCGTTCATGACAACCAAGGTGTCATAATGACACCATGGTTGACAACTCCTCGCTTCCGCCGGAACTCCTCGGGCCCCGACTCGCCGAGGTCTACGCCGTCCTCGGCCCCCTCTACCGCCGAGTGGCGCGCCTCGTGGAGCAGGACAGCCCCCGCAACGGGCTGTCCATCGGCGTGCGCGCCGTCCTCGAACGGCTGGAACTGGCCGGAACGGCCGAAACGGTTCCCCAGATCGCACGAGCCCTGGAACTGAGCAGGCAGTTCGTGCAGCGCATGGTCAACGACGGGTTGGAGCAGGGATTCGTCGAGCTGCAATCGAACCCCGCGCACCGCCGCTCGTCATTGGTGGCGCTCACCGAGGCCGGCCGCACCGCCATCCAGGCGCTCCAGGCGAAGGAGCACGAAACGATGGGGCACGTCGGCGGCGACCTCACCGACGCCGACGTGGCGACGACGCTGCGGGTGCTGCGGCACATGCTCGCCGCGGTCAACGAAATCGACGTCCAGCCGTCGTGAGCGCTGAAGAGGCTGTTTCCAAACTCGATCTGCGTGGCGGTGCGGGTGGCGGCCCCCCTGCGGGAATTACGGTCGCCTTCTCGCTGTGGGATCCCCGACATCATGAATGCCAATTCACCACGTCGGGGACTGGCCTCGCCGAGAGCCCCTTCGGGCGGGCACAGTCTGAGAACCCGCGGCGGTGCGAGTTGCATAGGTGGGCTAAGCGGCTGCGCCGCTTCAAAGACAAAGCCCCGCGTTACCACATCCGCACGTCACCACATCCAAAACAGCCTCTACAGCGACCCAAAAGGCTCACGGCCCCGCGACCAGCGGAAACGGGCCGCACTGAGGCGTCGTCGCGCTAGGCGCCCGTGACCGTGGCCGCCTCGGCGAGGAGCGCGTCGAGCACGGCGCGGACCGCCGGGCGTTCCGTCGCTCCCTTCCTGCACGGCCCGCGCCGGATGTACCTCGTCGGTGCGTTCCTCACCGGGCTCGCCGGTGTCATCGGCATGCTCGCGCCGAACCTCGGCGTGCTCGTCGCGGCACGGGTGGTGCTCGGATTCGGGACGCGCGCGGGATATCCGGCGGCGATGCACCTGATCCGCGGCGAGGCCGAGCGCACCGGACGAGACAGCCCGGCCGGGGTGCTCACCGTCCTCGCGATCGCCACGCAGACGATCGCGGTCATAGGCGCCAGCCTGGGCGGAGCGCTCATCGGGCTGGGTGGCTGGCGCACCACGCTCGCGCTCAACATCCCGCTCGCGGCCCTCGGGCTGATCCTGGGAGCGCTGCGCCTGCCGAAAAGCACTGCGCCGCCCGGCGACCGCGCCGAGCGCGGGCTGGACCTGCCGGGCGTGGCGTTGTTCGCGGTGAACCTGGTGTCACTGTTGCTGTTCCTGATGACCCCGGGCGTCGAACGCTGGTATCTGCTCGTCGTGGCGGTGGTCGCCGGTGCCGCCTTCGTGGTGCGGGAGCTGCGGGCGTCGTCGCCGTTCATCGACCTGCGCCTGCTGGGCGGCAACCTGCCTCTGGTCCTGACCTACGTGCGGGCATTGCTGGCCTACGTCGTCGCCTACTCGTTCCTCTTCGGGTACACGCAGTGGATGGAGGAGGGGCGCGGGCTTTCCGCCGCGCAGGACGGAGTCGCGCTGCTGCCGTTGTTCGGCATCGGAATCCTCGCCTCGATCCTCACCGGCCGCCGCAAGGAAGTGCGAGCCAAGCTGATGATCGGTGCCGCCGCGCAGATCGCCGCCTGCGCCCTGCTGCTCGCGCTGGGCCCCGGCAGCCCGTTCTGGCTGTTGCTGCTCGTCGCCGTCATCTTCGGTGTGCCGCATGGGCTGAACAACCTCGCATTGCAGAACTCCGTTTACCACCAGTCGGATTCGGAGCGCATCGGCTCCTCATCCGGCCTGTTGCACACCTTCGGCTACCTGGGCGCGATCATCGCCTCCGCCGCCGGCGGTGCCTTCTTCTCGCGCGGTGCCGACACCGCCGGGCTGCCGACCTCGACTACCGGCTCACGGTGCTCTCCGACGGCTGCTACGACCCGGATTCCCGAGGTCCACGAGATCCTCGTCGGCAAGGTGTTCGCCCGGCAGGCCGAGGTGACGAGAATCGAGGACTGGGCCACGACGCTCGCCTGAACGGACGCGGTCAGGTTTGCTGGTTCGGCGGATCGGCGTTCTTGCTCGATCGGGCTTTGGCGTAGCGGCACATTCCGAGCATGGCCACGATCCCGGCCGTCCACGGGGTGATCGATGACAGGCTGCCGTGGATGAGGACCACGGTCAGCAGCACGGGGACGAGCGGTGCGACGGCTAGGAGGATCGAACGGCAGGTCGTGCCCCAGTCCTGCTGCGCGTTGCTGAGCAGGGACCACACCGGGCTGGGGCTGTCTTCGCGGCGGCCACCCTTCTTCCTCGTGATTGCGCGTTGCTGCTTGTCTGCTTCTGTCACTCGCCTGATCCGTGGTCGTCGAGGCCGACCTCCCCGCCAGCCCAGCCTTCGGGCACCTCCCGACGCGCGCCAGGCTCCCGGACGGCGCGCTTCGTGAGGTCCCTTCATCTCTTCACTGGTTCATACCGGGGACCGGGATGGCGGCGCCGGTGATCATGCCGGAGTTGCGGTCAGCGGCGGGTTGTGGTCGACGACCGGCGGCGGCGGTTCGGAGCCGCCGGTGGCGTCCGTCCACAATGGCCGACGATCGGCGATTTCACCTGAACGAGTGAGAAGGCGCGTCAGCTGGTCGCGGCGGCGGGCAGCGCGATTCCCGCCTCGGGCGTGTTGAGCAGGAACGCGAAGCTCTCCTCGAAGTACAGGTCGATTCCCTCGGCGTCGTGCGACAGGTAGCCGATCGAAAGATCCCGCCCGAGCAGCAGATCGTGATCGCCGCCCCGGGTCGACAGCAGGCAGCCGCCGCTGATCGCAGGAGCCCACACCACGTCTCCGCCGAGGATGCGCTGCAGGTGCTCGATCAGCGGATACCCGGCCTCGGTGGCTCCGGCGGCCGCCGTGTACTCGGACGCGCCGAGCAACAACGCGTGCGGACCGTCGACACCTGCCATTCGCAGCGCGCCCAAGGCTCGTGCCACCACGCCTGGCAGCCCGCGCACGTCGGCGGGCAGCGCAATCGGCGAGTGCGACGCTCCGGCCCGGATGCCGGTGATGCCGGCGGCCTCGAACCCGTCGACGATCGCGCGGTCCTCGGCGCGCGCGATGCGCTGCGCCGCATCCTTCACGGGCTGCCAGTCGGCGTCGCGGGAACCGCGTTCGACGTCGTCGACGGCCTGCCGGGACACGCGGAACGGCACGCGCAGCTCCAGCACCGGCCGGGCCTCCCGCAACTTCGCCTGCACGCCGTCGTTGCCGGGTGTGTCGATGCGCGTGCTGCGGCCGGTCCCGACCGCGGCGAAGGTGTCGCCCCGCGGGTCGGAAACATCCACGACCCGTCGGCCGGCCGCGTGCCGCGCGAAGGTGCGTCGCGCTTCCTGCTCCAGGTCGGACCACGCGGCTTGCGAGATCGGGGCCAGTTCGCGGTGCAGATTGTTCATGACGGCGGGTTTCCCTTCAGGCTCCCGATGCCGAGCGTCGACTCGGCGGTCGGTGTTCCGGTCGGCGGCGGCGGTTGCTGCTCCAGGAACGTGAGCGTCGGCACGAAGAACAGTGACCCGGTCACGGCGGTGGAGAAGTCCAGGATCCGGTCGTGGTTGCCGACCGGAACGCCGACGAACATGTTGGTCAGCATCTGCTCGATGAGTCCGGGATCGCCGGCGTAGCCGATGAAGTAGGTGCCGAACCGGCCGCCGGTGAATTCGCCGAAGGGCATGTTGTCCCGCAGGATCTGCCGTTCGCTGCCGTCCTCGGCGGTGATCGTCGTCAGCGCGACGTGCGAGTTGGCCGGCTTCACGTCGTCGGCGAGTTCGATGTCGTCGAGCTTGGTGCGTCCCACCACCCGTTGCTGCTCCTCGACCGGCAACTCGTTCCACGCCCGCAGGTCGTGCAGGTACTTCTGCACGACCACGTAGCTGGCGCCGGCGAAGTGCGGGTCCTGTTCCGCCGTGGCCGCCACCGCGGACCGGGCCGCCACTCCCGTCGGGTTCTCGGTGCCGTCCACGAACCCGAGCAGATCCCGCTCGTCCCAGTACTTGAAGCCGTGCACCTCGTCGAGGATCGTCACCGCGCCGCGCAGCCGCGCCAGGATCTGCGCGGCCAGCTCGAAGCACAGGAACTCCTGCCGGGCCCGGATGTGCAGCAGGACATCGCCGGGAGTGGACACCGACCGGTGCTTCGCCCCGACGAACTCCGGCAGGGGATGCAGCCCCTCCGGTCGCGGCCCCGAGAACAGGCGATCCCACGCCTGCGATCCGATCCCGGCGACGCAGGTCAGCCCGCCTTCGGGGTAGCGGAAACCGGCCGCGCGCTGCAGTGCCGCGAGATCGCCGAGGACCGCCCGCACCTGCGACTCGCCACCGGGCGAAACCGAAAGCACGAGGAAGATCGCCGAAGGCGTCAACGGTGCCAGCACCGGCTGCGGCACGGACGATTCGGGGCTCGACATCGTGGTGCTCACCTCCCAAGTGGCCGACTCTAAACCGGCCCCGGCGCTACAGCCTTGTGTAAGCGTCGATGTCGCGTTCGAACTCGGCGATGGCCTCCGCGGTGAGCGTCGGGCGGGCGTCCGCGATCGCCTGCAGGTACTCGTCGGTCGTCGCGAGGTCTCCGTGCTCGTGCAGCACGTCGCGCTCGAACGCGGTCTGGGCGCCCTGGCGCGCCGCGAACTCGATGTCCGCCGGGGTGAACAGTTCCGTCCGTTCCACCAGCAGGTCCAGATCGACGTTGTCGCGCGCCGGGCCGAGGTAGCGCGACCAGATCGCCCGCCGCGCGGGCGGATCCGGCGGTCCCACCGGGATGAGGTAGTCGAACCGGCCCGGCCGCAGGAACGCCGGATCCAGCGAGCTCACCGCGTTGGTCGC
This sequence comes from Saccharopolyspora sp. NPDC050389, assembly GCF_040655595.1. Lineage (NCBI taxonomy): Bacteria > Bacillati > Actinomycetota > Actinomycetes > Pseudonocardiales > Pseudonocardiaceae > Saccharopolyspora > Saccharopolyspora sp. NPDC050389. The sequence continues at coordinate 17,627 of NZ_JBFAKG010000053.1, read as the reverse complement.
GCAGACCAGCAGGCGGTGGTCGTGCTCGCGGAAGCCCGGGATCAGCTTGAGCAGCTCGTTGGTCACGCCGTGCGCCGGGCCCGCCGCCGGGCTGGAGCGGGTCCCGGCGATCTCCTCGACCTCGTCTATGAACAGCACCAGGTCGTCGAGTTCCTCCAGCTCCGCGAACACCTCCCGCAGCGAGGCGGCGAGGCCGTCCGGGGAGGACGCGGCGAGCCGGGAGGGGAACAGTTCCACGAACGGCCAGTTCAGCCGCGAGGCGATCGCCTTGGCGAAGCTGGTCTTGCCGGTGCCCGGCGGCCCGAACAGCACGATCGCCTTGGGCGGCAGGACACCGTGGCGCTCGGCCTGTTCGGGATGGGAGATCGGCAGCACGACCCGGCGTTCGATGACGTCCTTCTCCCGCCGCATGCCCGCCAGCGCGTCCCACCCGCCGGGCGGCAGGAGCCTGCCGCCGACGTGTTCGAGCACGTCGAAGTCGGCGGGGTCGAGCGCCTGCACCTTCTCGAAGTAGGTCAGGTCGGTGCGAGGCCGGTAGCCGGAGTTCACCATCGCCCGGAATCCCGCGGCTCCCTCGGACACCAGGCTGGCGATCCGGTGCACTCCCGTGCTGCGCAGCTTCTTCTCCAACTCGGCCAGCAGCGCGCTGCCGATGCCGCGGTTGCGCCACCGGGCGTCCAGGGCGAACAGCGCCAGCCAGGCCCGGTCGCCCTCGACCTTGGCCGCCGCCATGCCGACGACGTCCTGCTGCACCACCGCGACCAGGGCCGGATGCCCGGCCCGCGCGATCGACACCACCTCGGCGGCGGAGAACGCCGGCTCCCCGCCTTCCCTGCTCTGGTCCCAGATGCGGATCGCCTGGTCCAGGTCGTCGTCGTGGAAATCGCGCACCCGCCAAGACGGCACGGCCCACCTCCCGGTCTTCCGCGCTGCGCGGCCGCACCGGCCGCGAGCTTGTGTCGGGCAATACCCGCTCGTCGCCCAGCGAATGAGTTCCGAGTCGGGATTTTCTGCGGCGCCGTTTCCGCCTTCGTGCGGTGGCCGAATCGGCACTGGATGAATTCTCCGCCAGGTATTCGGGAAAAGTCAAAGAAACATTTCCGATTTCGCAATAGGTCGCACCTATTTGCAAATCGGGCATCCGTGTGCTCGTGACCCGGCGTTAGGCGGGTGTCGAGCGGCGTCGCAAGGCGTCTTTCGCCTGCCGGGATAGGATGTTCCGTGGCCCTCTGGCGTTAGGTGAACAGAATGCTCTTCCGGCAGCTCGAGTACTTGGTGGCATTGTCGCGTGAACGGCATTTCGTGCGGGCCGCCCAAGCGTGCTCCGTTTCCCAGCCGGCGCTGTCCGAGGCGATTCGGAAGCTGGAGGAGGAGCTCGACGTCCCGCTGATCCGTCGCGAACGCCGTTTCCAGGGCCTGACCCCGGAAGGCGAGCGCATCGTCCGGTGGGCGGAGAGGATCCTGGCCGACCGGGATTCGATGCGGCTGGAGGTGAGCGCCCTCCGCACAGGGCTGACTGGCCAGCTCTCGATCGGCGTCATCCCGACGGCCGCGCCGGCGGTGCCGCTGCTCACGGCGCGGTTCTGCGCGGAACACCCGCTGGCCCGGGTGCTGGTGCAGGCCGATCTGCCGACCGACGAGATCTTCCGGCGGCTGCGGAACTTCGAGGTCGACGTCGCGATCACGTACCTCGCCGACGTCGAGGCGGGCAGCATGACCGCGGTTCCAATGTACCGGGAGCGGTACGTGCTGCTGACGCCCGCCGAGGGGGAGTTCGCCGCCCGCGAGTCGGTGACCTGGGCGGAAGCCGGGTGCGTGCCGCTGTGCCTGCTGACGCCGTCGATGCGCGGCCGGCGCACGCTGGACGCCGTCTTCGCCGAAGTCGGCATTTCGCCTGTCCCGCAACTGGAAACCGACTCGATCGCGGGGCTGTGCGCGCACGTCGCGATGGGCCGGTGGTCGAGCATCGTGCCGGCCCCGTTCGCCCGGGCCATCAGCGACACGGCCGCGGTGAAGGCCGTCCCGCTGGTGGCCCCGGACCACGAAGCGGAGGTCGCGCTGGTGACGACCGCGCGGGAGCCCGGATCGGTGATGGGCCGCGCGTTCATCGAGGTCGCGAGGTCGGTGGATGTGGCCGACGCCCTGGAGTGATCACGGCACCGGAATCGGTTGCAGCCGCTCGGCGCCGGTGTAGACGTTCATCGAGTTGCCGCGCAGGAAGCCGATCAGCGTCAGCCCGGAGTCCGCGGCGAGGTCCGCTGCCAGCGAGGACGGGGCGGACACGGCGGCCAGCGCGGGGATGCCGGCCATCACCGCCTTCTGCACCAGTTCGAAGGACGCCCGGCCGCTCACCATCAGGACCGATTCGCGAAGCGGCAACCCGCCCGCGCGCAGGGCGTCGCCGATGACCTTGTCCACCGCGTTGTGCCGCCCGACGTCTTCGCGCAGGCAGGTGAGCCGGCCATCGGCGGTGAACAGCCCGGCGGCGTGCAGGCCACCGGTGCTGTCGAACACCCGCTGAGCCGCCCGCAGCCGGTCGGGGAGTGCGGCCAGCGTCGCCGGCTCGATGCGCAGCGAGTCCTCGCCGAGAGGCCAGGTCGTCGTGGTGCGCACCGCTTCCAGGCTCGCCTTGCCGCACAGCCCGCATGACGACGTGGTGTAGAAGTTCCGTTCCAGCGACGCGTCCGGCGGCGCCACGCCGGGAGCCAGGGCGACGTCGACCACGTTGTAGGTGTTGCCGCCGTCGGCGGTGGCGCCCGCGCAGTAGCGGATCGCGGTCACGTCTTCGGTCGAGTGGACGACGCCTTCGCTCACCAGGAATCCGGCCGCGAGGTCGAAGTCGTGCCCGGGGGTGCGCATGGTCACGGTGAGCGGGCGGCCGCCGACCCGGATTTCCATCGGCTCCTCGGCCGCCAGGGTGTCCGGGCGCTGCGACGGCACTCCGTCGCGGATGCGCAGCACCGGCCGCCGCACGGTCACTCGGCCCATTGTTCTTTCCTTTCCTTGAGTTCACCGGAGATCCGGTGGGGTAGATGGCTTCGGGAATGCCACGCCGTGATCGAGAGGAACAGCAGGCCGGCGGCGGCCATGCCCGCCAGCAGCGCCGGATACGGCGCGGCGCCCGCCGTGACGGCCAGGAAGAGCGGCGTGAGGAAGCCGAGGTAGGTGGTGCCGTGGTAGAGCGACACCGTGGACGGCAACGCCGAAGGCGGGGTCAGCCGCTCGAGTTCTCGCAGGCCGGAGGCCGAGGTGAGGCCGTATCCGGCGCCGAGCAGGAGCGCCGCGACCGACGTCAGGACGACGGAGCCCTGGTACACGGCGTAGGAACCCAGCAGCAGCCCGGCGATCACGGTGGCCATGCCTGCGAGCGTCGCCCGCGCGTTGCCGGCGTGGTCCAGCAGGCGCGCCAGGGGCTGGACGGCGATGCCCGTGGCGAGGGTCAGGGCCGTTACCAATCCGCTGAAAAGCGGTGCGTAGCCGGGAACCCGGTCGGCCAGCAGCGGCGGCAGCACGACGTAGGCGACCGTCGCGGCGGCGAAGACGGCCGGGCTCGCCGGGAGGACCACGCGCAGGAATCGCGGATGCCTGGTCGCCGACCTGCCCACTCCCCGGACGTGCCGGACCTTGGCGACCGTCACCGGTGAAGGTGCGGTTTCCGGCACCTTCCACGTGGCGGCGAGGCAGAGCAGGGCCAGCACGGTGTGCACGAGCGCGGGGAACACCGCAGGCCAGGGCGACCATTGGGCGAGGATGCCCGCCACGAGAGCTCCCGCCGCGAGGCCGCCGCCGGTCGCGTTCATCGCGCGGCGCGGGCCCGCGCTCGGGCGCCCGAGATCGGCCGACAGCTCCACGATCCACGTGGTTCCAGCGGAGAGGACGACGCCGGCCGCGACGCCCGCGGCCAGGCGGCTCGCGTACACCGGGAACTGCGACACCGGCGCCAGCGACAGCAGCGCACTGGCGACGGCGGACAGCGCGAGGGCTGGACGAACGATGCGCCTGCCGCGCTGGTCCGAGGCGGGGCCGCCCAGCAACAGGCCGGGGAGCAGCCCGAACAGGTAGGTGGTGAACATCGCGGCGACCGGGATGTCGCGCCAGTGGCGCTCCGTGCGGTAGACGACGGCCAGCGGCGCGAACTGGTTCGCGCCCCACCCGGCGGTGAACACCGCGGCCGCGGCCGGCATCCAGCTGGATGCGGTGCGGTACGTCGTCATGCCGGCGTTCGCCTTTCTGGTTCGCGTGCGGATGCGGTCCTGGCTCCCGGCACGAGTAGCCGTCCACATCGGATCGATCCGATGTGGACCTTCCGGTGGAGGTGTCAGCCTCGGGGCTCCAACCGGACCACGATTCCCTTCGAGGTAGGCGTGTTGCTGAAGTCGGCCACGCTGTCCAGCGGCACCAGGACGTTGGTCTCCGGGTAGTACGCGGCAGCGGAACCGGGCGTCGTCGGGTAGGCGACTACGCGGAAGTCGCGTGCCCGCCGCTCCACGCCGTCGTGCCACACGCTCACCAGGTCCACCGCGGCGCGGTCGGCGAATCCGAGCGCGTCCAGGTCGACGGGATTGACGAGCACGACCCGGCGGGCGTTGTGGATGCCCCGGTAGCGGTCGTTCGGCGCGTACGGGATGGTGTTCCACTGGTCGTGCGAGCGCAGCGACTGCAGCACCAGATGCCCTTCGGGCGCGCTCAGCATCTCGAACTCGTTGCGGGTGAAGATGGCCTTGCCGCTGGGCGTGGGGAACACCCCGCTGTTCACCGGGTTCGGCAGCGCGAATCCGCCCGGCTCGGCCACCCGCGCGTTGAAGTCCTCGAAGTTCGGCACCACCCGCGAGATCCGGTCCCGGATCGTGCTGTAGTCCGCCTCGAACTCCTCCCACGGAATGGCGGGATTCTCGCCCAGCGTCAGGCGCGCCAGCCTGCCGAGGATCGCCACCTCGCTGAGCAGCATCTCCGAGGCGGGCTCTAGGCGACCGCGCGAGGCGTGCACGACGCTCATCGAATCCTCGACGGTGACGAACTGCTCGCCGCTCGCCTGGAAGTCCCGGTCGCTGCGCCCGAGCGTCGGCAGGATCAGCGCGGTCTCGCCGCACACCGTGTGGGAGCGGTTCAGCTTGGTCGAGATGTGCGCGGTCAGCCGGCACCGGCGCATCGCCTGCTCGGTGATCTCGCTGTCCGGCGTGGCCCGCACGAAGTTCCCGGCGACGCCGAGGAAGAACTTGGCCCGGCCGTCGCGCATGGCCCGGATGGAATCCACCGAGTCCCAGCCGTGCTCGGTCGGCGGGACGAAACCGAACTCGCGTTCCAGCGCGTCCAGGAAGGACTGCGGCATCTTCTCCCAGATGCCCATGGTGCGGTCGCCCTGCACGTTGCTGTGGCCGCGCACCGGGCAGACGCCGGCCCCGGGTTTGCCGATGTTCCCGCGCAGCAGCAGGAAGTTGACGACCTCGCGGATGGTGGGGACGCCGTGCTTCTGCTGCGTCAGGCCCATCGCCCAGCAGACGATGACGCCCTTGCTGGCCAGCACCCGCTCGTGCACCTGCTCGATCTCTTCGCGGGACAGCCCGGTGGCGGTGCGGATCTCGTCCCACGAGATCTTGCGGGCCTGCTCGGCGAACTCCTCGAAACCGCTGGTGTGGGCGCGGATGAACTCGTGGTCGAGCACGGTTCCCGGCGCGGCCTCCTCGGCCTCCAGCAGCAGCAGGTTCAGCGCCTTGAACAGCGCGAGGTCACCGCCGGGGCGGATCTGCAGGAACTGGTCGGCGATGGCGGTGCCGCGGCCGATGATCCCGCGGGCCTTCTGCGGGTTCTTGAACCGGAACAGCCCGGCCTCGGGCAACGGGTTCACTGCGACGATCTGCCCGCCGCCGCGCTTGGTCTCCTCCAGCGCGGACAGCATCCGCGGATGGTTGGTGCCGGGGTTCTGGCCGACGACGAAGATCAGGTCGGACTCGTGGATGTCGTCCAGGCTCACGCTTCCCTTGCCGATGCCCAGCGTCTGCTGCATCGCGGCGCCGCTGGATTCGTGGCACATGTTGCTGCAGTCGGGCAGGTTGTTCGTGCCGAATGCCCGCGCGAACAGCTGGAGCAGGAACGCGGCCTCGTTGTTGAGGCGGCCCGAGGTGTAGAACAGCGCCTCGTCCGGGGAGTCGAGCGCTTTGAGCTCATCGGCGAGCAGGCCGAGGGCCTCGTCCCAGGCGATCGGCTCGTAGTGGTCCGAGCCGGGCCGCTTGACCATCGGTTCGGTGAGCCTGCCCTGCTGGTTGAGCCAGTAGTCGGACTTCTGGTCCAGCTCGGAGATCGGGTGCTGCCGGAAGAAGTCGGCGGTGACCCGGCGCGACGTCGCCTCGTCGTTGACGTGCTTGGCGCCGTTCTCGCAGTACTCGTTGAGGTGGCGCTGCTTCGGGCCCGCTTCCGGCCACGCGCAGCCGGGGCAGTCGATTCCCTTGGCCTGGTTGAGGTTCAGCAGCGTCAGCGTGGTCCGCCGGACCGAGGTCTGCTCCAGCGAGTACTCCAGGGCGTGCGCCACCGCGGGCAGTCCGGCCGCCCAGGTCTTGGGCGGGGTGACCGAAAGAGCGTCCTCGCCCGGATCCTCGATCTTGCTCATGATGTGGCCAACCCCTTGTCCGTTCCGAATTCCGGCGCACTTTCAGCGTTCGGCACCGGTGGTGGAAAGTCAAAGAGGGGGCGGCGATGATCTGATAGGCGGCGGTTATATCCAACTCTGGAGATCGATGATAAGCATTGCTTATAGGCTGGTCGGAAATTCCGCTTTGACCATCCCGGTCGGGTGCCCGAAACTGGTAGTCGACCGAGATTTCCGCATCGCCGGAAAATGCGAACGGCACCAGGTGTTCCGTCGACGATGCACCGGGCGACGCGAGGATCCAGATGAAGCTCATCAGCACCGACACCGCCCTGCCGGTGAAGACCTGGGCGCAGGCGCGGGACACCGCCCGGGATGCCGCCGGAGAGCCGCTGCCTGCCGTTGCGCGTGACCTCGCCGAGGCGCTCGGCCATGCCCTCGCCGAACCGCTGGTCGCGCTGACCGACCTGCCGCCGTTCGACACGTCCGCAATGGACGGATGGGCCGTGGCGGGGCCGGGGCCGTGGCGACTCGGCGGCACCGGCGTGCTGGCGGGCGGGCGACCGGAACCGCTGGCGGAGGGCACCGCCGTGAACATCGCGACCGGTGCTCAGCTGCCACCGGGCCCGATCGCGGTGCTGCGCCGCGAGCACGGCCAGGTCGAGACGTCGGCCCGGATCCTGTTCGACCGCGCCCCGAGCCCACCGGCTCCCGGCCGCGATGTCCGGCCCCGAGGCCAGGAATGCCGTTCGGGCGAGCCGCTGCTTCCGGCGGGCACGACGGTCACGCCCGCCGTGCTGGGCCTGGCCGCGGCGGCGGGGTACGACCGGCTAGTCGTCCATCGCCGCCCGACGGTGGAGCTGCTGGTTCTCGGTGACGAACTGCTGGATTCCGGCTTGCCCCGAAACGGTGCGGTCCGCGACGCGCTGAGCCCGCTGTTGCAGCCCTGGCTGCGATGCAGCGGCGACGTGATCGGCCGGCGCCGGATCTCCGACGACTTCGAGCTGCTGCACGACGCGATCCGGCACTCGCCCGCAGACGTCGTGGTCACCACCGGCAGCACCGCCGCCGGGCCGGTCGACTTCCTCCACGAAGCACTCGGCGCGGCCGGCGCCCGGCTGCTGATCGACTCCGTGGCCGTGCGACCAGGTCATCCGATGCTGCTCGCCGAGCTTCCACAATCCGCAGACGGGCGGAATCGCCGGCTCGTCGAGCTTCCGGGCAATCCGCTGGCAGCCGTCGCGGGAACGGTGACGTTGGCTTCGCCGCTGCTGCGCCGCCTCAACGGTCAACCGGAGGCAGAGCCGCAACGCGTCGCCGTCCAGGTCGAGCTGCCCGGACACCCGCGAAACACCAGACTGCTGCCCGTGCTGCTCCGCGAGAACACGGCAGCACCGCTTCCCTTCGACGGCCCGGCGATGCTGCGCGGCCTAGCGCTCGCCGACGGCCTCGCGGTGGTCCCGCCCGGCGGCGTTCCCAGCGGCTCTACTGTGGACGTTCTCGAGATGCCGCGACCGTGATCAGCCTGTGATCGCTGATGGTTGCACGGTGATCTTGACGTGCTTCATCAGCGGCTGGTCGCTCTGGGTGCTGTAGTCGCCGATGGCGCAGAGGACGTTCATCTCGGGCATGTAGCCGGCCGCGCAGCCGCGCGGGATGTCGTAGGGGATGGCCTTGTACCGGCGCAGCGTGCGGGTGCTGCCGTCCCTGGCCGTGCTGGTGATGTCGACATCGTCGAGCCTGCCGATGCCGCGGTCGCGCATGTCGTCGGCGTTCATGAAGATCAGCGTGCGCAGGTTCTTGATGCCGCGGTAGCGGTCGTTGTCCGAGTAAATGGTGGTGTTCCACTGGTCGTGCGAACGCATCGTCCCCAACGCCAGCGTTCCCGCGGCGGGGACGACGTCGGGAAGGGCGGCCGCGGAGAACTCGGCACGCCCCGAAGGCGTGTGGAACACCAGCTCCCGGGCGGGTTGGCGGAGGCGGAAGCCGAGCGGCAGCCGCACGCGCCTGTTGAAGTCCTCGAATCCGTCGAGCACCTGGGACATGGTGTCGCGGATCCGGTCGTAGTCCTCGACGTACTTCTCCCACGGGGTGTTGCTGCCGGGTAGCGCGGCGCGCGCCATGCCGGCGATGATCGCCGGCTCCGACAGCAGGTCCGGCGAGGCCGGGCGCTTCATGCCCACGGACAGGTGCACCATGCTCATCGAGTCCTCCACCGACGTGGCCTGCAGGCCACCGCGCTGTTGGTCCTTCTCGGTGCGGCCGAGGCAGGGCAGGATCAGCGCCTGGCGACCGTGGACGAGATGGCTGCGGTTGAGCTTTGTGCTGACGTGCACGGTCAGCCGGCATTCCCGCAGCGCGGCGAACGTGTAGGGGGTGTCGGGGGCCGCGAGGGCGAAGTTGCCGCCCATCCCGACGAACACCTTCACGTCGCCGCGGTGCATCGCCTCGACGGTGCCCACCGTGTCCAGCCCGTGCGCCCGGGGCGGATCGATGTCGCAGACCTCCGCCAGCCGTTGCAGGAAAGCCCCGTCCGGGCGGTGGTCGATGCCGCAGGTCCGGTTGCCCTGGACGTTGCTGTGCCCGCGAACCGGCGACGGCCCCGCACCTTCTCGTCCCAGGTTCCCGCGCAACAGCAGCAGGTTGACGATCTCGCGGACCGTGTCGACGCCGTGCTCGTGCTGGGTGACGCCCAAGCACCAGCTGACGATGCTCCGATCGGCCTCGCAGTAGACGCGCGCCGCCGCGAGGATCTCGGAGCGGCCGACGCCGGACTGGCGCTCGATCTCGTCCCAGGAGGTGGCCTCGCACAGGGCGCGGTATTCCGCGAAGCCGGCCGTGTGACGCTCGATGAACTCGACGTCGAGGGCCTTCGGGTCGACTTTCTGCTCGTCCAGAACGGCTTTCGCCATGCCGCGGATCAGCGCCATGTCGCCGCCGATGCGCGGCTGCAGGTTCAACGTGCCGGTGCGGGTCGGCCGGAACGCGGCCATCCGCGCGAACTCGTGCGGGATGATCGTGCGCGTCGAGGCCGCCTCCACCAGCGGGTTGATGTGCACGATCTGCGCGTCCCGGCGGTAGGCCTCGGCGAGCGCGGTGAGCATCCTGGGCGCGTTGGAGGCGGCGTTGACCCCGAGGATGAACAGGGCGTCCGTCATCTCCCAGTCCTTGAGGTCGACGGTGCCCTTCCCGGTGCCCAGGGACGCCTGCAGGGCGCGGCCGCTGGCCTCGTGGCACATGTTGGAGCAGTCCGGGAGGTTGTTCGTGCCGAACTCGCGCGCCATGAGCTGGTACAGGAACGTCGCCTCGTTGCCGAGGCGGCCGGACGTGTAGAAGGCCGCCTGGTCGGGGCTGTCGAGCTCCTGCAGGGTGCGGCCGACGAGAGCGAAGGCGTCCGCCCAGCTGATCGGGACGTAGTGGTCGTTTTCCGGGTCGTACCGCATGGGTTCGGTCAGGCGGCCCTGGTCCTCGAGGTCGAAGTCGCTCCACTCCGACAGTTCGCCGACCGTGTGGGCGGCGAAGAATTCCCGGTCGACCCGCTTGCGGGTCATCTCCCAGGTCACGTGCTTGATGCCGTTCTCGCAGATGTCCAGGTGCAGGCCCTTGGTGTCGTCGGGCCATGCGCAACCCGGGCAGTCGAAGCCGCCGTTCTCGTGGTTCATCTTCATGACCGCCCGCGGGCCGTTCATGAACTCGCGCTCGCGGACCAGGAACTCGGTGACGCTCTTGGCGGCGCCCCACCCGGCGGCCGGGTGGTGGTAAGGCCGGAATTCCGGCTGCGCAGCGTCCTGGTGCTTGCCGTCCCGCTCGTCCATGGGCCACGCTCCTGCAGGTCTCGCGCCGACCACCGCATCCCACCACCGCATCGGTGCAGCGGCAAACCGAGCGGATCGATCACGCCTGGCGCGGAAAAATCATTGCCGCAGGCCGGAATCCGCCTCCGGGCGTTGGCTCGTGATGCTAATTTGGCGAAATGGCCCGCCCGTTCGAGTCGCTTGCTCGTTCATCTCAGCTCGGGCGGCTGCGCAAGCTCGCTTTTCACACCCTCGAAAGCCACGGTGTGGAAATGCGCGGGTTGCGACTCCTGCAATACGAGGACAACGCCGTCTTCCTCGTCGACGCAGGGCCCGGGAAGTACGTTCTGCGCATGTCCGTGCGGCACGGCCGGAGCCCGCAGGAGCAACGTTCGGAACTGGCATGGATGGATGCGCTCGCGTCGGAAAAGGCCGTGCTCGTCCCGAAGTCCGCGGCCGCGGGGGACGGGCGGGTGATCACGCGGTCGCTCGCCGGGTGGCCGGAGCCGGTGACATCGGTCGTGTTCGAATGGATTCCGGGCACGACGGCACCGGCGTATTCGTCTCCAGGTGTCGCCGAGCGACTCGGCCGGCTCACCGCGAGCCTCCATGATCACGCGCAGCGGTACCGCCCGTCCGCGGAATTCGTGCGGCCGTCCTGGGCCTTCGACGACGTGTTCACCAACGGCGCCGCGCTGGCGGACCCGCACGGCCGCCTGGACCGGAGCGAGCGGGATCTGCTGGGCCGTGTGTCGGCGATGGTCCGCGAGCGGATGCCCGATCGCGACCCGGCGGACTGGGGGTTGAGCCACGCCGACCTCCACCGCGGCAACCTGGTCCGCACGCCGGGCGGCGACATGGCGGTCATCGACTTCGACGACTGCGGCTGGGGCTACTACGTCCTCGACATCGCCACGGTGCTGTCCTCCGTGTTGCGCGCCTGCGACTCGCGCTCCTACGGCAGGTTCGCGGCGGGATACCTGCGCGGATATCGCGCCGTGCGCGAGCTGCCACCGGCGATGGCCCGATTCGACGAGTTCCTCGTCATGCGCGACATGATCATCCTGAACTTCGTGCTGAGCTCGGCGAACGAAGCGGTGCTGAGCTGGGGACCGGGCCGGGCCGAAGGGATCTTCGAACTGATGCGGGCCTACGCGGAAACCGGGGAATACGCCGGCCACCTGGATGCTGCGGGCGCCGACGCGGGCTAGGTGGGTGCGACCGATGGGGCCGCGATCGGCTCTGGCAGGGCGTGCAGGCTCAGGTAGTGGCTGAGGTGCGTGGCCGCGTTGAGCATGGCGAGGCCCTGCGCGGTGAGCTTTCGCTGCCAGTCATCCAGGGCGCGGGACAGTGCCTCGGTGCCGCCGGCCGTTCGGATCTGCTGGACCACCGTGGAGATGTGTTCCAGCGGGTAGCCACCGCGTCTGAGGAGGTGGGCGAGCTCGGCGTCGCGGATGTCGCTCGCGCGGTAGCGGCGGTATCCGGTGGCCGGCTCTCGTGCGGGGATGAGAATGCCGGCGCCTTCCCAGTTGCGCAGGGTCGCCCGCGTCACGCGGAGTCGGTGTGCGAGTTCGCCGATGTTCAAGGTTCCGCGGTCTGCCGGTGCGTCTGATGCGGCGTTGGGCTCCGCCGTCAGGTGCTCTACCGCTTTCCGCACCGCATCGAGGGTTTCGCGGTCGCGGAGCAACTGGCCGTGGCCGCGGTCGATGATCATCAGGGCGTCGTTGAGCGCGTCGTCGTGGAGCGCGTTCATGATCTGGCCGCCTGCTGAGTGGCCGTACGCCGGGATGAGGGAGAGGAAGGCGCGCAGCGCGGCCGCATGCACCTCGGTGTAGATCCGGTAGCCGCTAGGCGTGCGCTCGGCGGGCGGGATGAACCCGTCCCGCTCGTAGTTGCGGACCGCCTGGGTCGAGATGCCGTGCTCGCGCGCGAGGTCGGCTGGTCGCAAGGTTATCACCGGTTTGAGACTTTACCGCACGACCACGTGGCCAGGGCTTTCGAAGTATCAATCGTTCTTTCAAGGATACGATTGAGGCTCATGAGTCAGGACATCAGAGACTTCGTGACCGAGTCGTGCGACCTGTTGGCGTTGGGTGAGCCGACGCACTGGGAACCGGCCTTCGGATGGGTTCGCAATGAACTGTTCGCCCAGCTCGTCGACCGCGGCTTCCGGTCGATCGCCCTCGAGACCGATCGCGTTGCCGCGCTCACCGTGAACGATTTCGTCCAGGAAGGAGTGGGAAGCCTCGACGCGGCGATGGGCGAAGGCTTCTCGCACGGCTTCGGAGAGTTTGACGCCAACAGGCGGCTGGTCGCCTGGATGCGCGAATACAACGAGAGCCGCCCCGCAGAACAACGATTGGCCTTCCACGGCTTCGACGCCCCCATGGAAATAATGAGCGCGCCCAGCCCGCGCAGCTACCTCGAATTCGCCCGCGACCACCTGGGGCTCGACCTCGACCTCGCGAGCCTCGCCGGCGATGACGAACGGTGGAGCCGCACGGAGGCGGTCACGGACCCGGCCATGTCGGTCGGCGCCACGGCCGAGGCCGAGAGGCTGCGAACGATCGCCGACGACATGCTCGCCTCGCTCTACGCGCGCGCACCGCAACTGATCGCGGCAACATCACGCGCCGAGTGGTTCAGGGCCAAGACGAACCTCACCGCCGGTCTTGGCTTGCTGCGGTACCACAAGCAGTCCGCACGGCGCATCGAGCAGGCCGCGCGGATATCCGGCCTGGCCGCCACCAGGGATGCGCTCATGGCCCAGAACCTCCTCGATGTCCGAGGAATCGAGGCCCGACGCGGCGCGACGCTGGTCTGCTCGCACAACCTCCACCTGCGGCGAAGCCTGAGCGACCTGCGCATGGCGGATATGGATACCAACTGGTTCGGCGCGGGCGCCATCGTAAGTTCCCTGCTGGGCGAGCAGTACGCCTTCGTCGCCGGCAGCCTGGGCCGTAGCGTTGCCCTTGGGCTCCGAGAGCCCGATCCGAACACCTACGAGGGCATCCTGCAGAGCCGAATCACCACCTGGGGCCTGACACCGGCCACCACGGTCACTTCCGCCCAGACACGCACCGACGTCACCCCGGAGCAGGGCTACATCCCTCTCGACGACGCGACCCTCGGCGCGGCCGACGCGATCCTGCACATCAGCGACGGCGCAACTCAGAAATGACGTGACCGGGCCGTGGGTGGAGGACGCAGACTTCCACCCACGGCCGCACACCTCGGCGAGAATCCCGTTCCAGGAGAAATTCGAGAGCCTGGATCCGCGATTTAGGGCGTGCCTGGTCGGCGAACCGATTCATCCGGCTGAAAAGCGTGCAGGCCGAAGCCCTTCCCGGATGTGGACGTGATTAACCCGGTCTTCGGCGTATGGCTTCCTGTCTTGTTTTCACCAAATACTGGTAGATGGGAAAACTTGGGCAGTTCGTCGAGATGCCCGAGGCGGACGTCGATTCAGATCACCCTGCTGATTGTCAGTGCGGTGTTGCTCGTTGCATGCCTGGTCTTCATTCCCGCATGGCGGCAGCCTGTCGTGTTCTCCCGCCTTCTCTTGGCATCGTATTCTTCGCTGTTCGTGGCGAAGATGCTGCGTGATAGGCAATTCAGAAGGCGTGATCAAGGTTGATGCGAGTGACGACTGGTGGTCGCATCCGGAGCGGCTTGCGGTCCTGCGATGGAGGTGTGGCCCGGGCGGAGCACTGGCCGGGCCGCCTGCGTTGCGCGGCGTCGCCCAGGGTGGCGGGCGGAACGAGGCGTAACCGGTAAATGGTTTTTGGTGGCTTGCTGGATTTGGCCGAATGATGGCGTGCGATGCTGCCGGAGTTCGGCGTTGGAAACCGTGGATCGTTGCGGCGTCCTTTTGCGAATTTTTTCGAACGGGGTTGTTGCGTGTCGCGGTAGGCATCGTGAATGTTCGTGGTTGACCCGAACAGCGGATGGTTTCCCGCTTGCCGGTCGCTACTGTCCCAGTTTGGAGTCGCGGCATTGGGAGCCGGCACGCTGGGGATTCTGACCATCAAAATGCGGGGATTGCTGGAGTCATGGACGGAAACGACCTGGACTTCGACGCCAGTCCGACGTTTCGCGTCCTGGGGCCGGTGGAGGTCGGGGACGGCGCTTCGGCCAGGCGGTTAACCGCCTATCGGCAAAGAGTGGTTCTGGGGCTGCTGCTATTGCGGGTCAACGAATTCGTGTCGGTGGACGAATTGATCGACGCGATCTGGGGCGAATCGCCGCCGCCGACCGCTCGTGAGCAGGTGCAGATTTGTGTTTCACGATTGCGCCGAATGCTGCAGGACATCACCGACGATCGGGTCATCGCGACGCGCTCCGGCGGTTACGTTTGCGAGGTCGATCGGGCATCGGTCGACGCGGCCCTGTTCGAGCACCACGTGCGCGTCGCTGAAGATCATGCGGCGGCGGGCCGAGGCGCGAAGGGTGCGGAGATCTTCCGCCTCGCACTCGGGTTGTGGCGCGGGCCGGTGCTCTCGGATGCCTCGGGCAAGGCGCGGCTGCTCGCCGATGCGCTGGTCGAGAAGCGGATCAGCGTCACCGAACACTGCATCGAGCTCGAACTGGCGGCGGGCAGGCATCGCGAGCTGGTCAGCGAGCTCGTCGGGTTGGTGGCCGAGCATCCCCTGCGGGAGCAGCTGCGCGCCTATCTCATGGTCGCCCTGTACCGCTCCGGGCGGCAGGCCGAGGCGCTGGAGGTCTACCGGCAGGCGCGCAAGGACCTCATCGACGAGCTCGGCATCGAGCCCAGCGATTCGCTGCGGCAGCTGGAGTCCTCGATCCTGTCGGGCGCGGATGAGCTGGGATACGGCGACGCGCCGCCGACGGTCGCAGCGGCCGAGCCGGTGGTGGTCGTGCCCCGCCAGTTGCCGGCCGCCGTCGGCGACTTCACCGGCCGCGGGCTCGCGGTGTCGACCGTGGAGAAGGAGTTGAGCGGATCCGCACCCGGGAACACGATGCGCCTGGTCCGCATCTCCGGGCGCGGCGGTATCGGCAAGACGGCCTTCGCGGTGCACGTGGCGCACCGCTTGGCCGAGCACTATCCAGAGGGACAGCTGTTCGCGAACCTGCACGGAACAGCCGGGTCTCCGGTCGAGAGCGCCGACATCCTCACGCGCTTCCTGCGCGCGCTCGGGCTGCGCGACGGCGAGATCCCCACCGATCCTGACGAGTTGCAGGACGTGTACCGCAGCCGCCTGAGCGGGCGGCAGGTGCTCGTCGTGCTCGACGATGCCGTCGGAGAAGATCAGGTCGTCCCGCTGCTGCCGGGCAGTCCGAGCTGTTCGGTGATCGTCACCAGCCGCCGGCCGCTGGGCAACCTGCCGGGCGCGGTGACGATGAACCTCGACATCCTGGAGAACAAGCACGCGCGCAGCCTCCTCGCGCGGTTGGTGGGGCATGAGCGGGCCGACGCCGAAGCGGAGTCGCTGGAGACGCTGACGCAGTTGTGCGGGCGGTGGCCGCTGGCCATCCGCATCATCGGCGCGCGGCTGGCCGCCCGGCCGCACTGGTCGCTGTCGATGATGGTGGACCGGATGCAGGACGAGCAGCGCCGGCTCGACGAGATCGCGTACGGCAACCTCCACGTGCGATCCACGCTGACGATCTCCTACGACGGCTTGTCGGCTGCCGCGAAGCGCCTGTTCCGGTTGCTGGGCCTGGGCCTGACGCCGGATTTCGCGGTGTGGGTCCCGGCGGCACTGCTGGACGAGGACTGCCTGGCGGCCGGCGACGTGCTGGAGGAGTTGATCGAGGCGAAGCTGATCGACGTCATCGACGGCCACGGCGTCCGGTTCGGCTGGCACGACCTGATCCGGATCTTCGCGCGGGAGAAGCTGGCGGTGGAGGAGGATCCGGCCGAGCGCGACGCGGCGTTGCAGCGGTTGCTGGGCGCGCACCTGGCCTTGGCGGGCGAGGCTCACCGGCGGCTGTACGGCGGCGACTTCACGGTGCTGCACGGCGACGGGTACCGGTGGGAACTCGCCGATCGCGAGGTGGACCGGGTGCTGGCCGATCCGATGTGCTGGCTGGAGGCCGAGGAATCCGGCCTGGTGGCCGCCGTGCACCAGTCGGCCGAGATCGGAGCCGACGAGCAGTGCTGGGACCTGGCGTTGACCTCGGTGACGTTGTTCGAGGCCCGCGGCCAGGTCCACCGCTGGCAGGAAACGCACGAACGGGCGCTGGAAGTCGTGCGCCGCAACGGAAACCGGCGCGGCGAAGCGGCGATCCTGTGCTCATTGGGATCGCTGCGGCAGACGGTGCGGGGCGAGTCCGGCATCGAAGTGCTCGAAGAGGCGTTGCGGCTGTTCACCGAGCTCGGGGACTGCCACGGCCGGGCACTGGCGCTGCGCAACCTGGCGTTCGTCGATCGGATGACGGCTCGGTTCGACAGCGCCGCGGAGCGCTATTCCGCGGCCATCGACGGCTTCCGCGAGGTGGGCGATCTCGTGGCCGAAGCGCACACGCTGGTCAGCCTCGCCCAGGTGCACGCGGATCTGCGGCGCTTCGGCGAAGCCACCGACACGCTCGAGGAGTCGATGCGGTTGTGCCGCCGCACCGGGAACCGGCGCGTCGAGGCGCAGGCCTGGCAGCGCTTCGGCGAGCTCTACCTGCAGCAGGAGCTGTTCGACAAGGCCGAGCGATCGTTCCGGCAGGTCCTCGAGCTGGTGCGGCCCATGTCCGACCGGGTGGGCGAGGTGTTCGCGCTGAGCGGGCTCGGGATGACCTGGACGGCGCAGAACAGGTTCCTGGAAGCGGAGAAGGTGCTCACCCGCGCGCTGGAACTGTGCGAGGTGGTCAGCGCCCACCTCGGCGAAGGACGGGTGCTGCTGGCGCTGGGATGGCTGCACCTGGCGCGGCGGGAGCTCAACAGCGCCGACGAATACCTGCAGCGGGCTTCGGATTCCTTTGAGGAGCTGCGGGCCAAGTTCTGGCAGGCCCGCACCCTGGACGCCTTGGCGCAGGTGCGGATGCGCACCGACCAACGAGCGACGGCGGAGGCCCTGTGGCGCAAGGCGCTGGGCCTGGTCGGAGACGCCACCTCGCACGAGGCAGCGGAGCTCGCCGAACGCATCGGGAGGCGGTTGCGCGTGCTGGAAGGGCCGCTGCTCCCCGATGACGGGCTCGCTGCCGGATAGCACGCGCCCGCGCAGCTGGTGGGCCAGAGCCACGCGTTCAACCGCGAGCGCGGTGGCGGCCTTGCGCAGGGAAACGTGGCGTTCGGCAGC
>NZ_JBFAKG010000052.1:65980-74355 GCF_040655595.1 Saccharopolyspora sp. NPDC050389 | reverse complement strand
TCGCGAGAAGACACCTGAGAACCCGCGGCGGTGCAAGCTGAGTAGGTGGGCTAAGCGGCTGCGCCGCTTCAAAGACAAAACCCCGCGCTACCACATCCGCACGTCACCACATCCAAAACAGCCTCTATAGCGACCGTTGCCGCTCACGACCAAGCAACGGCTCGCGCAACCGGTGCCGCCCGATGTACTCCTGCGCGAATCGGCGTTCCGCCTCCGCCGCAAGCGAGTTCTGGATCTGCCACACCGTCGTCGCGCCCTGCCCTGCACCGGCGTGCTGCCCTGAGCAGCTCCGCAGGTATCCAGTGGCGATGTAGCAGAGCACCAGCAACAGCGTTCCCGCACCGGCGACGAGGACGTGCTGCACGGCGGCCCAGCTGAACTCGTGAATCATCGCGCCGCCCATCAGAAATCCCAGTTCCGGCCGGAGAAGCCGCGCTCGCCGACGGCATCAGTGCACTGTGGACAGCGCTCGGTGACTGCCGCAGAGCGCGGGGTGCGGCCCGCGAGCGTGGCGAATGGAACCCGCATCCACACCTCGCACAGCGAAGGAACCCACTCGCCCGCGCGGGCTGAGCCCCCGGCCGGACCGGCGTCGCATGCCGCCGAGCCAACCCGATCCCCACGATCCAGTAGACCTCTTGCGTCTCACTCCGGTACGGATTCGCCAGCACTTCTTTCGAAGTAACTGCTGTTCAGCGCCTTCGAAAGGCGAAGCTACGAAGCTAATCTTGTTTCATCGAATCAGGGACATTGCAGGTCAGAGCCTCATGGTCGCCCGCTTCGTCTCATCCCCGGGACGCCTTGACACAACAAACGGAAGGTCACCGCATGAGCGAGAATCCGCGCACGTCTCAGGTCGGACTCGGCATGCAACTGCGGAAACTAAGGGAAAAAGCTGGAATGACCACCCGATCGGTGGCCGCCGCGCTAGGCGTATCCCCTTCGTCGGTTAACAGGACCGAGCTGGGACAACGAGCACCGGACCGCGATGAGGTTGCAGCGTTGTGCGCTCTCTACGGCGTGACCGGGGAACAGAAAGTGCTTCTCATCGACCGGGCCGGGAAAAGCGCCAAGTCCGCCTGGTTCGAGATGGCCTCCAGGGTGTCGGATCAACAGGCGACCATGATGGTTCTCGAACAAGAGGCTTCTGCGATCGTCGGCGTGGAGAACACACTCATCCCAGGCTTGGCGCAGACGGCTGAGTACGCACGGTTGCTCATGTCGATGTCGGAACTTCCTGGACAGGACCTGGAGAATCGCGTAGCTGCGCGGTTGGGACGACAGGCAGTGCTGTCGCGGCCAGAGGCCCCCGAGGTCAGGTTCTTCATCGACGAGGCCACCCTGCTGCGCACCATGAACGATGTCCGGATCATGCGCGAGCAGCTTGAGCACCTGCTTGTGCTGCAACGCAGAAGCAATATTTCGATGCGCATCGTGCCGCTGAGTTCCATGCCGCATCCTGCGCTGGATGGATCGTTCTCGCTGTACGAGCTGCCGGACGGCAGCGCCCACGTGTTCGTGGAAGCGCGCTACTTCGTGGTCGCCCTGACGGAGCCTGCCGACGTAGAACCTTTCATGAAAGCCTGCCAAGAGCTGGACGACTGCGCGTTGGACAAGCAAGAGTCGACCTGCTTGATCAAGGACCTCGTGGGAAGGCTCGGCGATGAATGAACAGCTATGGCGCAAGAGCAGCCGCAGCGGCTCGGTGCACAACTGCGTCGAGGTGGCGCTGACTTCGGATGCGGCGGCAGTGCGGGACTCGAAGAACCCCGATGGCGGCATCCTCGCCTTCAGCAACCGGCGCTGGCGCAGCTTCTTATCCGCCGTCAAGGTCGACCACTACCAGCGTTGAGCTGGTCGTGAGTGATCATTCCGGTTCTTACCGGAGTTATCACTCACGAACCCTGGGGCACCTCGTTCGGACTGGTCAGGACCCGTGAGTGTTTTGTGTTGCTATAGCAGCACAAAGCACTCACGGGCTTTTACCTGCGGATCAGTCCGCTGGCTTGGCTTTGGCCAGGAGGCGGGCGTAGGCCGAGCCCGCCGCCAGGAGGATCAGGCCCGCGCAGAGGAAGGCGATCACTCGGGCTACACCGTCCAGGGTCGCCAGGTCGAACAGCAGCAGCTTCGCCAGCGACACCGCGATCAGCACCAGGCCCGCGATTCGCAGGTGCTTCAGCCGGACTCCGCGCAGCAGCAACGCGATCGCCGCCACCACCCAGCTCAGCGTGATCAGGATGTGCCCGGTGAGGAATCCCGCCCGCGCGTCGAGCACCAGCAGGCACGCGGCCATCGTCGCGCTCGCCGTTCCGTACAGCAGCGCCAGCCCCGAGGCCGCCCACGGCAGCAGCGATTCCGGCAGTTTCGCCAGCTTGCCGATCCGCACCGCCGCGACCGGCAGGGCCACCGCCACCAGCGCGATCAGCAGCCCGGCCAGCAGGCCGCGGACTCCGGTGCCGCCGTGGTACCAGAGCAGCACGGTAATCGGCAGCTCGTAGATGAACGTCAGCAGGAAGCCGAAGGTCGCGTAGCACGTCGCCCCGAGCAGCACTCCCCCGCTGCGCAGCACGAACGCGCCGACGCTCAGCAGCAGCGCCTCGCACAGCAAAGCCGTTCCCCAGCTCGACGAATCCAGGAAGACCAGCGTCGTCTGCACCGCCGCGACGGCGGCCATCCCGCCGACCGCCGCGACGAACCTCGTCGACAACCGGCTCCGGAACGCAGGTGTGAACCGCCCGACGGCCCAGATCGCCAGCAGCAGCACGACCATTCCGCCGCCGATCGTGCCCGCCGCGGGGCGCTCCAGCAGCAGCGGCCCGGCCAGGAAAGCCGGCGTCGGCGCGGCGATGAGCAGGCCGATCGCCGTCCAGTCCGCGGACGGGCGGGCGGCGGCGGTGATCGCCGCGACCGCCACGCCCAGCACCGCGGCGACGAAGATCGCGGCCACGAGCGTGGTGTCGTCGACCCAAATTCCGCGCACGCTCGCCGCCAAAGCGGCCAGCACGGTGGGAATTCCGGCCGCCACCGCGAGGCCCGCCCAGCCCCGTCGCACCTGCACCGGAGTGGCCGCGACCTGCAGCAACATCAGGAAGCCCACCAGCAGCGCATCCACCGTCCCCGTGATCAGCGGCGCGCAGATCGCCGAGCTGAGCACGACTCCGAGGGCCAGCGGCTGCGCCCGCCACCGGTCCGCGAGCGCCAGGCCCGCGACGCTGACCGCGAGGCCGACGCCGAGCCCGGCCGGCACCGACAGGTAGTCGTAAAGCGCGGTGGCCGCGACCACGTCCAGGAACAGCGCGCCGAAACCCGTTGTGGCCAGGGCGAATCCGGCGATGCGCCCCGCTCCGCCCGGCTGCTCGGTCGAGGACCGGCGGTGCATCCACCACCCGGCCGCGACCAGCAGAGCGGCGAGCACCGCGCCGCCGGCGACCCTCGCGCCCGGCCCCAGCCAGTCCTGCTGCACTGCGAGCACCAGCAGGAAGACCACGCCGAGCAAGGTCACCCCGGCACCGACCCAGGCCAGGACGCGGCTCGGCTCCAGGCCCGCGCCGATCCGCCGGTCCGCGCTCGGCGCCGGGATCTGCGACAGCCCCGGATACGCCTGCGGAGCCGGGTACTGGGCCGCCGCGCCCGGATACTGCGGTGCGACCCCTTGCTGCGCTCCAGCGGGTTCCGCCTCGGGCACAGTCGGCTGCTGCTCCGGCACGACCTGAGATTGCTGCACTGCAGCGACTTGCTGATCCGGCACGGCTTGATACTGCTGCGCGACAGCCGGTTGCTGATCCGGCACAGCCTGATACTGCTGCGCGACAGCGGTTTGCTGCTCAGGCGCGACGTATTGCTGCTGCGCAGCAGCGGCTTGGCCGGGTGCGGCCTGGTAGTACGGGGACTGCTGCGGCGCTTGCAGCTGTGCCTGCACCATGCTGCCCAAGTAGGTCAGCCGCTGGCCGATGGCGTGCAACTCGCCTGCGACCAACTGAAGCGCTTCGCCGGGCTGTGGTTGCGACATGGTTCCCAAGTCTGGGCATGCACCACCCGATCGGCATCGGTAGCACTACTCACCCGAGATCACAGGTCGACACGGATGCGCTCGGCGCTCACACCCGCTGCGCCGGTGTGCCCTTCGGCGGCGTGCTCGTCACGTCCACCGGCCCGACGACCCCGCGCAACGCCTGGGTCCAGGTCAGCCGGCCGAACAGGTAGAAGCACGCCACCTGCTCGCTGCTGAACCGGGCCCAGTCGTAGCGGTTGCCCTGCTCCCGCCAGAAGACCTCCCAGGCCGGTGCCCCGTCGACCTCGTCGCGGATCAGGCACCAGGCGTCGTCGGCCTCGGCCCCGACGGACACCAGCTCCTCCGGGACGCCCATCGCCACCAACCAGCCGAGCACGGACTCGGTGTTCACTTCGCGGCCTCCTGCGTCGTCCCGCCGTCAGTCGTTCCCTCGTCGCGCACGATCCGCACCGTCGACGCCACCTTCGCTCCGGACTCCTCCCGCATGGTCGCAGCGGCTTCCTCGGATTCCGGATCGTCCTGCTCGCGAGTGATCCGGAAGGTAGACAGCACCACTTCGCCGGCTTCCTGCTCCTCGCGCACGATGCGCAGCGTCGCCGCCTCGGCGATCTCCCGCGCCTTGGTCAACTCCACCAGATAGCCGAGCCCGACCAGGTCGGAGAGCGAGTAGGTCGCGCGGAAGCGCATCCCGCCGCCGGGCTGCGCGAACCACGATGCCGCGACCGCCTGCCACACCGGCAACGGGCGCATGACCCGATACCGCCGGTAGTCGCGCTCGTCGTAGGCGGCGGGCAACGAACGCTGCGCGAAAGGCGTTGCCACGGCGAACAAAATCCGCCCATCGCCGCTTCCCAAGCAGTCGAGCACCGTGTCCGGCTCCAGCACCACCGGCTCCGCCGGTTCCACGCCGCCCTCCGGGAACTGCTCCGCAGGCGGCCACGCGAACTCGCCGTCGCGCCCCTGGAACTCGCGCTCCCACTCCTGCTCGCTGAGCTCGCCGAGCGGCTCGTGATCCGCCGTGAGCTCCGCGGGCAGCTGCTCGGGCTCGCTGCGCTCGGCCCGATAGCGCTGCGCTGCCGCATACGCCTCGGCCGATCGCACCCGTCCCAGCGCATCGCTGTCGTCAACCAGGCGGGACTGCGGGTGGTCCTGCGGCGGGAAGTTCAGGCCCGGCCTGCGCTCCTCGACCACCTCCGGCACGGGCAACTGCCTGCTCGCCTTGCTCGCCGCCACCGGCATGTAACCGATCGGGAACTGGTGCAGCACGAAGGCCACCACGTCCGCGTTCCGGCTGCCCTGCCGCAACGGCCGCTGCGGCGCCTCCTGCGGCACCGGAACCGGCGGCTGCGCCGGAGCCGGAAGCGGGCGCAGCGGAGCGCGCTGCATCGGCTGGTTGACCGGAGCAGGAGGAGCCTGCGGAGCAGGCGCACCGAACGCGACCGGGCCACGCGGAGCGGCCGGCGGCATCGGAGGCCGCGCTGCGGCCGCCGGAGGCGGAGCAGCCGACGGCGGCGGAGCACCGGGCACACCTGGCTGAGCCACGAAGTGGCCGGCCTGAGGCGGCGGGGCGAAGCCCTGTGGCGGCGCAGCCGCGCCCGGCAGCGGCGGCAGCGGCGGCTGCGGAGCCTGGGGAGCCTGGGGAGCCTGGGGCGAAGCCCAGGCGGAGTGCACCGCGTGCGGCGCGGTGCTGGAGGCGGGGTCGCCGCCGTCGGGCGTCGTCCAGCCCGGGCGGGCGGAGTCGCCGATCATCGGGATCGGGCCGGTGCCGGCGTCGGCGAGGCCTGGGGCCCAGCCGCCGGGATCGACCTTGACCGGGCCGGTGTGCTCGGCATCGCCCTGCCAGGGATTTGCGGTTCGTGCCACTTCTTCGACAGAGCCGTGCGCACCTGCTGCCACTCCCCCAACGGTCTCCTGCGCAGGTCGACCGAGACCCGCGCTCCCGACATCACCGGCAACCTCGTGCGCCGCCCGCCCAACGCCGCCAACGGCCTCATGCGCCCCTCGGCCAACGCCTTCCGCAACACCACCAACAGTCTCGTGCGCCGCTCGGCCAACGCCACCAACAGTCTCGTGCGCGGTCTTGCCAAGATCGTCGACGACACCGGTCGCCACACCTGTCCCACCGGACACAACACCGTCCACTGTGGATGATGCTAGGCCGGCGCCGGATTGCAGGGCGCCGCCGGCCGTCGACAGCAGGCCGTGCGAGCCGCCCGACCCCACCAGCACGCCGCTGTCCAGATCGACCGCCGAGGTCAGCGTGTTGTGCACCTGCGCCACGTTCGCCGCCGCGCCGTTCAGCGCCGAATCCAGCGCCGCCAGAGCCTGCGGATGCCCCGCGGCAGCCGCCTGCTCGGCCGCGTCGGTCTGCTTCGCCAGCGTCACCAGTTCCCGCACCAGCTGCACTTTCGCCGCGCCGACCTGCTCGGCCGCGTGGTCGAGGCGGTCCGCGGCGGCCAGGCACTGCTTCGCCGACGCGGGCAGCACGCCGTCTCCCGCGGCGAACTCGTCCCAGGCGCGGCCGGCCGCCTGGGCCGCCTCGCCGTCGAACGCGCCGAGCGCGCCCTGCGCGGTGCCGTCGGCGGCGCCGGTGAGCGCGTCGATCGACTTCGCGGCGTCTCGCCACGCCGACGCCGACTCACGCATCTTGTCCTCGTCGGCCTCCGGCCACTTCGCGCCCGCGCGCGCCGCGACATCCCGGAGTTCCGCGGGAAGTTCGATGCCCATCCGCAGGTCACCCCCGCCCGGCTAGTCGGCCGAATTCCTCGGCGCCGCCGGCATCGGCCTGCTCCGTCGTCGCGGCGGTCGCGGCGAACTTCGCACCCATCTCGCGCAGCCGCCCGGACAACGCGCCGAGGTCGTCCAGCGCCTGGTCGGCCCGGCCGCAGTGGGTGCGGGCGAAGTTCTCGCCGATGTCGTCGCCGCCCCAGCAGTCACCGGCCGCATCCAGCGCCTGGCGCAGGGTGTCGGCGATGCGCTGCGCCTGCCCGGCGAGGCCGTCGAACTCGCCGGCGTGCTTGGTCAGCTGCCCGAGATCACTGCGGAAGCCACTCATGGTCACCACTTCCGTTCCGCCGGGCCCTGCCGCAACCAACTCGCGTTCGAGAAGTCCTCCTCGGGATCTTCATCGACATTGTCGTCGATGCGCCGCGGTTCGTTGCGCGGTGCCGGATCCGCCGGAATGTCGGCGTGTCCGCCCAGCAGCAGCTCCGGATCGGCCCCGGCGGGCAGCACCTCGGCGAGCACGTCGGCGACCCGGCGCGATGCGGCCTGCGCCGCCGCCGCGGTCAGCTGCACGATGATCGCCGCGAGCTGGGCCGGGCGCTGCCGCTCGTAGACGTCGTCGGCGAGCACCACCTCGCGCAGCACGCCCTGCGGGCCGACCACGACCTGCACCCTGCCGTCCTTGGAGCGGGCGGTTTCCGCGATCGCGGACAGGTCCCGGTGCGTCTCGGCGAGCCGGTCCCGACTGCGCCGGTAGTCCGCCATCAGCTCTTCTACCTGGGCACGGTGGTCGGTCGACACGGCCGCTCCCCTCCTGTTCGCTGGCGGATCCGTCGCAGGCGCGCGGCGCCCTCGTCCGGTCGGCAACGGCAAAGCGGTCGTCCGCGGGCCGGAGACCGCAGACTGCACGTCGCGACTTGGACGCACGCCGCTGCGCTGATGGTTCCATGTCGGCCACGGAATTTTCCGCCCGGCCGACCGCCGGCACCGGAATGTCCGATCCGCCCCGGAAATGCCGATCACGAACCGCGAGCAACCCCTGGGCACTGATCCTGGGGTCCGCTGCGACGATGAGGCGATGGGCATGATCGCGTACGAAGACCTCACGCCGGGCCGGGTTTTCGATCTCGGCGAGGTGAAGGTCGACCGGGCCGAGATGCTGGCCTTCGCCGAGCGCTTCGACCCGCAGCCGTTCCACCTCGACGAGGAGGCGGGCCGCAACTCCGTGCTCGGCGGGCTGTGCGCGTCCGGCTGGTTCACCGCATCGCTGTGGATGCGCGGCTACGTCGACAACGTGGTTGCGGACTCGACCTCGCAAGGCTCTCCCGGCGGCAACGAGCTGGCCTGGCTCGCGCCGGTGTTCCCCGACGACGTCCTGCAGCTGAAGATGGAGGTCAACAGCCAGCGGCGGTCGCAGAGCAAACCGAACCTGGGCCTGGTGGAGATCACCGGGACGGCGGATCGAGGCGACCAGCGCGTCCTGCGCTTCACCTTCGTGGCGATGTTCGGCACCCGCGACGAGGCCTGAGGTTTCCGCTGGTCAGGTCCCGTGTGGGGTTTGTGTGGGGTTTGGGGGACCAAAACCACAACCGGGGGTAGCCGGGGCGACCAGGGTGTTAGCCGAGGGGGGGGGTGTGGT
>NZ_JBFAKG010000052.1:60413-65970 GCF_040655595.1 Saccharopolyspora sp. NPDC050389 | reverse complement strand
GTTTGTCTGGCGTTGTTGTTGTTTTTATAAATAAACCAAAAAAAAAACGCACACGGGTGGCTACCGGGCCGAACCAGGATCTTCGCCGTGGCGCGGGTTCTGGACGCGCAGGCCCGCCGTGACCGCCGCGTGCACCGCCCGCGCCAGCCCGGCCCCGATGCGGGAGCGCGGGCCACCGTAGCGCTCGGCTTCGCCGTCCAGCGGGCAGAGCACCACCGTCGCGTCGGTGACCGTGCCGGTTCCCGCGACACCCGATTCCACCAGGGCTTGCGCCTTGGCCTCGGCGACCGTCGCGACCGCGTTCACCAGCGCGGCCTCGCTGAGCCGCACGGGCGACCAGCACACCGCGTTGATCGTGCCCGGCTTCCAGGCCGCCACCGCTTCTTCGCCGGCCGCCGCCCAGATCGGAAGGCCCACGCCGGTGGTCACGCTCGCGCGCACCCCGCCGTCGACCGCCGTCACCTCGTGTCGCACGTCGACCGCGGTGAGCAACCCGACGCCGTCACCGGAGAGCCCGAGCGCGTCGGCCATCTCGTCGACGTGCTCGGCCGGATCCGGATGGTCGTAGTCGGTCATCACCGTCGCGTTCAGCACCCACGACCGCGGGCCGATCCCGCCGCCGCGGGCAGCGGACGAGATCGCCAGCCACGGCTGAGCGCAGCGCCAGGCCAGCACCGGACGACCGCGCAACAGGTGCAGCGCCGCGGAGGGCGCGCTCACGAACCCGATGCCTCGGCGGCACCCAGCGCCTTGACCACCCGGGACGGGCTCGGCCGACCGAGCCGCTCGGCCATCCACACGCTGGTCTCGACCAGCTTGCCGAGGTCGACGCCGTGCTTGAGGCCCAGGCCTTCGAGCATCCACACCAGGTCCTCGGTGGCGAGGTTGCCGGTGGCCGACTTGGCGTACGGGCAACCGCCCAGCCCGCCGGCCGAAGAATCCACTGTGGACACGCCGTGCCGGAGCGCCGCGTAGGTGTTGGCCAGCGCCTGCCCGTAGGTGTCGTGGAAGTGCACCGCCAGCCGGTCCACACCGATCCCGGCCGCGACGAACGCGCGCAGCAGCGACTCGACGTGCCCGGGAGTCGCCACGCCGATGGTGTCGCCGAGCGACAGCTGCCAGCAGCCCATCTCCAGCAACCGCTTGCCCACCGCGACGACCTGCTCGACCGGCACGGGGCCTTCCCACGGGTCGCCGAAGCACATCGACACGTAGCCGCGCACCGCCAGCCCCTCGCCGACCGCGCGCTGCACCACCGGGTCGAACATCGCGAACTGCTCGTCCAGGCCGCGGTTGAGGTTGCGCCGGGTGAACGTCTCGGTCGCCGCCGCGAAGATCGCGATGTCCCGCACGCCCGACTCCAGCGCCCGGTCCAGGCCCCGCGAGTTCGGCACCAGCACGGGGTAGCGCACGCCAGGAACCTGCTGCAGCCCGTCCAGCAGCTCGGCGGCGTCGGCCAGCTGCGGCACCCACTCCGGGCGGACGAAGCTGGTGGCCTCCAGCACGCCCAGCCCCGCGTCGGCCATCCGCTGCAGGAACTCCAGCTTGACGTCGAGCGGGACGACTTCCTTCTCGTTCTGCAGCCCGTCGCGGGCGCCGACCTCCCAGATCGTCACCTCGGCCGGCAGCTCGCCCGGCTCCGGCGAGGCCACCTGCATCGGCAGTCCCAGTTCACGCGGCCCCATCAGTAGTCCTCCCTGGCGCGGTAGTCCCAGTCGTCCCGCGGGTCGTCGTTGACCTCGCGGTACAGCAAGGTGTGCACCCGCTCCACCTGCGGGATGTCGTCGAACTCCAGCGGCTCGTCCGAGGCGGATTCGACGACCAGGGTGCCGCAGCCGAGTATCCGGTCCAGCAGGCCGTGCCGGAACCGCACCGAGTTGATCCGGGACATCGGGATGTCGACGCCGGTGCGGGTGAACACGCCCTCGCGCACCATCAGCCGGTGCGTGGTGACCACGAAGTGCGTGGTCCGCCAGCGCACCAGCGGGGCGAGCGTGCACCAGACGACGAGAATCGCACCGACGACGCCGAGGCCGATCCAGACCGGCACGTGCCACGTGGTGGGCGCGGCCAGCGCCGCCAGGTAGGACCCGCCGCCGACCGCCACGAACAGGACCAGCACCGGGACGATCAGCATCTTCCAGTGCGGGTGCTTGTGCACGACCACGTGCTCGTCCGCGCCGAGCAGGCCGTCTGGGTAGGCCACCGGATCCCTCCTCAGCCTCTTCGCAGGTCGCCGATCACGTTACCGGCTGGGTCCGTCCGGTCACGCCCACCGCCGGTCAAGCCCGGCGCAGGTGGACCACGTCGCCCGCGGACACCGCGGTGGTCCGGCCGTCAGGGGTGCGAACGACGATCCGCCCGGTCTCGTCGATGTCGGCCGCGACGCCGAGCAGCTGGTCATCGCCGCCGAGCTCGACGCGCACCTGCTGCCCGAGGGTCCCGCACAGCCGCCGGTACCGGTCCAGCAGGCCGCACGCCACCACATCACCGCCCGCCGCCCGCCACCGGTCGTCGACCTCGGCGAACGCCGTGAGCAACGCCACTGCGAACTCCTCGCGGTCGACCTCCGCGCCCTCGGCCGCCAACGACGTCGCGGGCAGGCCGCCGGCGCCGCGCGGCAGATCCTCGCGCCGCTGGAACACGTTGATGCCCATGCCGAGCACGATCGCCATGCCATCGGGCCCGACCACCGCCTCGCCCAGGATCCCGGCACCCTTCGACCACTCGTCGCCGTCGCCGAGCAGCAGGTCGTTCGGCCACTTCAGCGTGGCGTGAACGCCGGTCGTGCGCTCGACGGTCTCGGCCAGGGCGACCCCGGCGATCAGCGGCAGCCAGCTGATCGCGACCGGCGGCAGCTCGGGGCGCAGCAACACGCTGAGGAACAAGCCGTGCCCGCGCTGCGAGGTCCACTGCCGCTGCATCCGCCCGCGCCCGGACAGCTGCTCCTCGGCGATGAGCACGGTCCGATCGGCGGCACCGCGCCCGGCGGCGGCCACCAGATCGGTGTTGGTCGACCCGGTGCTCACCACCACGTCCAGCGCGGCATAAGGCCCGCCGTCGACCAACCTGGCCCGCAACCGCGAACCATCCAACAAAACCGGAACACCCACGACCTCAGCCTAAGCCGCTGCCGGACCGCTCCTGCATCGAAGTGGGATGATCGTCGCCAAGGAGGAACGCATGGGCTCGATCGATGTTTCCGCACCGCTGCGGGCCATGGTGCACTGCGGCGAGATGGTCCTGAAGATCACGCCGGCGGATCGAGCCGACCTGGACTCCGAGGTCGACGAGGCCGCGCTCGCTCAGTGCCTGATCATCATGGGCGATGCAGGCAGCGACCTCCCCGCTTCGTTCCGCGCGGAGAACGATCACATCCCCTGGGCCGGCATGATCGAGCTCCGCGATCGACTCAGGCATCGCTACTGGGAGACCACGGCGGATCTGCTCTGGGCTGAGGTGCAGGCGATTCCCCGGCTCCTCCCCCGGATTCGGGCGATCTTGGAATCCGTCGAGAGCCGGTGAGGCGCTCCCCACTTTCGGCTGTGCCCAGGATTGATCTTGGACCCTAGGCTTCGCCTTCGAGATCTTCTCGGAGGTGGACGCTGTGAGGAGAAGTCGCTGGTGGGCGTTGCCGTGCGCGGCATTGGTGCTGGCCGGTGCCGCACCGGCCGCCGCCGCGGAGCAGGTGCGGGACGGGCGGAGCCAGCCCGTTTTCGGGGCCGAACCGGTGCGGGAGACCGTTTGGGTGGAGACCGGGCTGGACGGCGACGGTGACGGGGTGATCGACCGGGTCGCCGCCGACATCGCGCGGCCGGCCGGAACCGATCAGCCCGTGCCGGTGATCATGGATGCCAGCCCGTACTACTCGTGCTGCGGTCGCGGCAACGAGAACGAGTTCAAGACCTACGACGAGCAGGGGCGGCCGCTCGGCTTCCCGCTGTTCTACGACAACTACTTCGTGCCGCGCGGATACGCGACCGTGCTCGTCGACCTCGCGGGCACCAACCGCTCCGAGGGCTGCGTGGACGTCGGCGGGCCGTCGGACATCACCTCCGCCAAGGCCGTGATCGACTGGCTGAACGGCCGTGCGACCGGGTTCGACTCGGCGACCGGCGGGAATCCGGTCGGTGCGGGCTGGTCCACCGGCAACGTCGGCATGATCGGCAAGTCCTACGACGGCACGATCGCCAACGGCGTCGCCGCCACCGGTGTCGAGGGCCTGCGCACCATCGTCCCGATCGGCGCGATCAGCTCCTGGTACGACTACTACCGCTCCGACGGCGTGTCCTTCGGGTTCGACCCGGTCGGCCTCGCCCAGAGCGTCGAGGAGGGCGGCCGCCCCGACTGCGGCCCGGTCAAGCAGCAGCTGACCGCCGGGGCCCCGGCCAACGGCGACGTGACTCCACTGTGGACTGAGCGGGACTACCTGCCGAACGCGGACCGGGTCACCGCGAGCGTGTTCGCCGTGCACGGCCTGGGCGACCTGAACGTCAAGACCATTCATTTCGGGCAGTGGTGGGACACGCTGGCCGCCAACGACGTGCCGCGCAAGCTGTGGCTGAGCCAGACCGGGCACGTCGACCCGTTCGACTTCCGCCGCACCGAATGGGTCGACACCCTGCACCGCTGGTTCGACCACTCGCTGCTCGGGATCGACAACGGGATCACCGAGGAACCGGCCGCCAGCATCGAACGCGCCCCCGACACCTGGGTCGACGAACCGGGCTGGTCCGGCGAGCAGGCGCAGGCCACGACGCTGCACCCGCGCGAAGACGGGCTCGGCCCGGAGCCGGCGCCCGGCGGGACGGCGTCGTTCACCGACGATCCCTCGCTGGACGAGTACGACTGGGCCGCCCGGCCCGACCAGCAGTCGCCCGCCCGCGCGCTGTTCAACACCGCTCCGTTGAGCGGTGACCTGCGCCTGGCCGGGACCGGATCGGTCACCGTGACGGCGGTGCCGAGCACGCCGACGGCACACCTGTCCGCGATGCTCGTCGACTACGGCCCCGCCACCACCCGCGACTACCTGGGCCAGGGCGAGGGAATCCGCACACTGCCAACGGAATCGTGCTGGGGAGAAAGCCGTCCCGGTGACGACGCCTGCTACCAGGACACCGAAGCCACCACCACCGACGTGGACTTCGAGATCATCGCCCGCGGTTGGGCCGATCTGGCCAACCACGAGTCACTGTCGGCGGAGCAGCCGCTGGAGCCGGGCAAGCCGTACACCATGACGTTCCGCCTGGCCACCACCGATCACGTGATCCCAGCCGGCCACCAGCTGGCGCTGATCATCGGCGGCACGGACAGCGCGTTCATCGTCGCGCCCCGGCAGCCCGGCCAAATCGGGCTGGACCTGGCGCAGACCTCGGTGACCCTGCCGGTCGTCGGCGGCATGCCTGCCGTGGCGTCCGCCGGTGTCGACACGTCGGGCAACAAGCCGCCGCAGGTCCGCCCGGACCGCGTGCCGCAGCGGCCGGACGTCCAGCTCAACCGCGACTGACCCAACGGGGCCGTGAGTCTTTTGGGTTGCCATAGCAGCCCAAAAGACTCA
>NZ_JBFAKG010000052.1:0-60405 GCF_040655595.1 Saccharopolyspora sp. NPDC050389 | reverse complement strand
TCCCGTGTGCCCCTGGGGGCTTACTTCCTCCACCCCGCCTCCTCCCCCCCGGGGGGGTTTTTTTTTTTGGGTGCCACACCCCCCCCAAAAGACTCACGGCCCCGAGCACGACCGCAGCGCACCACCATACGTCCTAAGTAGACACATAACCGAGATCGCCAACGCCCCTCGATGCCGGGGTCGACGCCCCCTCGGCACCGGAGTCGACGCCGCTCGGCGCGGCACTAACATCGGGGCGTGCGCTTCGTGCTTGCTTCCGCTTCGCCCGCCCGCCTGTCCGTGCTCCGCTCCGCCGGGATCGAGCCGCTGGTGCAGGTCTCCGGCGTCGACGAGGACGCCGTCGCCGCCGCCCTGCCCGACCCCAGCCCTGCCGAGCTGGTCACCGCGCTGGCGCAGGCGAAGGCCGAGGCCGTGGTCGCCGACATCGCCGCGGCCGAGCCGGACGCCGTGATCGTCGGGTGCGACTCGATGCTGCTGATGGCGCACGGCGAGATCGTCGGCAAACCCGGCACCCGCGAGGCCGCCGCGAAGCGGTGGGCGCAGAACGCCGGGAGCAACGGCGAACTGCTGACCGGGCACGCCGTCGTCCGGCTGCAGGACGGCGAAATCAGCGCACGCGCACAAGGCCACCTCAGCACCACCGTGCGGTTCGGCACGCCCACCGAGGCCGAGCTGGACGCCTATCTGGCGACCGGCGAGCCGCTGCACGTGGCGGGCGGTTTCACGCTCGAAGGCTTCGGCGGCTGGTTCATCGAAGGCGTCGACGGCGACCCGTCGAGCGTGCTCGGCATCAGCCTGCCGCTGACCCGCAAGCTGTTCGCCGAGATCGGCGTCAGCGTGGTGACGTTGTGGAGCACGTCGATCACCAAGTGACACCAGATCTCCGCATCTGAGTGAATACGAACACAATTCGGTTACCCACGGATGGGTTTCGCCGCGCGCCTGGTTACAAATATTCGCGATGGGAACCCTCCGACGGCTGTACCTGACTTCGCGCCTGCACGTCGATCTGCGACGGCAGGCCAGCTCCGTCTGTCTTTGATCGGACGTTCGGCACCGCGATAGCGGCTGCCCCGGCAAGCGAAACCGCCTCCTGCAGACCACGCGCACAGCGCGTCCGAGTCCAGCGCCGCTGCGCGAACGAGCACGGAACCGCCGCCACCTTCGAATCCATCCTTCGACACCTCGGGAGATCCCTGTGTCCACCTCCGCCGGCCGATCACGCCTGCGCTTCAACCCCAAGGTCTTCGCCGTGGCGGTGATCGCCTCCCTCGTGCTGGGCGCGCTGCTCGGCTGGGTCGCCAAGCAGACCGACGCGGAATGGCTCGTCACCACGCTGAAGACCATCGGCAGCACCTTCACCAAGCTGCTCACCTTCACCGTGCTGCCGCTGATCTTCACGGCGATCGTGGTGGGCATCAACAGCCTGCGCGGCGTCGGCGGCGGCCGCGCCGCGGCCCGCCTCGGCGGCAAGACGGCCCTGTGGTTCGGCATCACCTCGCTGATCGCCGTGGTGATCGGCCTGCTGATCGGCGGGCTGTTCCAGCCCGGCCGGGGCCTGGTCATCGAGCCCGACCCGGAAAAGCTGGCCTCCATCGGCGAGAAGACGCAGGGCTCCTGGCTGGACCTGATCACCGGGCTGGTGCCGAGCAACCTGATCAGCGCGTTCGCCGAGGGCGAGACGTTGCAGGTGGTGTTCGTCGCGCTGATCATCGGCGCCGCCACCTACAGCCTGGGTGAGAAGGCCGCCCCGTTCGTCGACTTCAACAAGGCCGCCTTCGAGGTCATCCAGCGAGTGCTCGGCTGGATCATCCGGCTCGCCCCGCTGGGCACCCTCGGCCTGATCGGCAACGCGGTCGCCACCTACGGCAACGAGTTCTTCGTGCCGCTGCTGAAGCTGATCGGCTCGACCTACGTGGCCTGCGCGCTGGTGCTGTTCGCGGTGTACCCGCTGCTGCTGGCGTTCGTGGCGAAGGTCAGCCCGGTCAAGTTCTTCGCCAAGTCCTGGAACGTGCTGCAGTTCGCGTTCGTCTCCCGGTCCTCCGGCGCGAGCCTGCCGATGACCCGGCAGACCGCCCAGGACCTCGGCGTGCCGTCGTCCTACGCGAACTTCGCGGTGCCGCTGGCCACCACCACCAAGATGGACGGCTGCGCCGCGATCTACCCGGCCGTCGGCTCGATGTTCATCGCGAACCTCTTCGGCATCCAGCTCGGCCCGGTGCAGTACCTGACGATCATCGCCGTCGCGGTGTTCGGTTCGATCGCCACGGCCGGCGTCACCGGCTGGTTCACCATGCTGACGCTGACCGTCGGCGCGCTGGGCTTCCCGCCCGAGGTGGTCGCCACCGGCATCGCCATCGCCTACGCGGTCGACCCGATCATGGACATGGCGCGCACCGCCACCAACGTCGCGGGCCAGATCGTCGTGCCGGTCGTGGTCGCCCGCAGCGAGGGCCTGCTCGACGACGAGGTCCTCGCCAAGCCGAGCACCCCGCTGATCAACGACGACAGCAGCCTGGTCAAGGCCTGACGCAGCACCATCGGGAATCCGGCGTTCACCTCGTTGAACGCCGGATTCTCGCGTTGTTGGCGGAAATTTCACGCGGCCCGGAATCCGGTGGTGACCGCCCCGATCGGAGGTCCGCCGACCGTAGGATGGGGGCGTGGACAACGGTCGACGGGGCAAGGACCTCCGGATCGGCGATCCCGAGCGGGAGAACGCCATGCGGCTGCTCGGCGAGCACTTCTCCGCCGGGCGCCTCGACGTCACCGAGTACGACGATCGCTGCCGCCAGGCCGCGACCGCCCGGTTCCGCTCCGAACTGAACCCGCTGTTCGACGACCTGCCCGAGCCGCGGCCGAGCGAGCCGCCGCGCCCGGTCCCGTCGGCGATCCGCGCCGCGGCGCCGCCAGCGGCGGCTGGGAAGATCGTGCTGGCCGTCTGCGCCGTCGTCCTGGTCGTCTTCCTGCTGGTGGTCGCGCGGCAGTTGGCCCTGGTCCTGCTGCTCCCGCTGATCGCCGTCCTCTGGTTCTCCTGGCGGCGCTGATCGCCGCCCACCGTCACGATCGACCACGTTTCGTTACGGTGAGGTCATGCACAGCTCGCGGATCACCGGGGCGTGGCGGCTGAGCGCGTTGCTCGCAGCCGGCGCGCTCACCCTCGCCGGGTGCGGCCTGTGGCAGTCGGAGCCGACGTCGGACACCAGGGCCCCGCTGCCGCCGCCGATGCCCACAACGAGCGCTCCCCCGCCGCTGCCACCACGCCCGTTCGAGCTCGCCCTCGACGGCGTGGACCCGTGCGAGCTGCTGACCGCCGACCAGCGCAACCAGCTCGGCTTCGACCGGGAGCCGCTGCCGGGTTCCGAGGCGGGCTTCGGCGACGCGGCGACCTGCAGCTACCGCAACACCACGGCCAAGGTCGGCGCCCGGCTGGCGCTGATCACCACCGAGAGCATGGGGGTATGGACCGACGACACCGCGCAGGTGGAGTCCTCGCCGGTGGTGATCGGCGGCTTCCCGGCGCTGGTGATCAAGACGCCGGGGCTGGACCTGTCCTGCAACGTCGCGGTGGACGTCGCCGAGCTCCAGCACCTCGACGTCCTCTACCGCGACGACGGCGGCCAACCGCCGTCGCCGGTCGACCAGCTGTGCGCCGGCGCCCAGCGGGTCGCCGAGGACGCCCTCGCGAGCCTGGCCGCACCGGAAACGTCCGCGCCGCCCCAGACGACCAAGCCCCGGCAGAAAACGCCTCAGTAGCCACCGGCTCCTCCGCTCGGGTCGGCAACATCACGTCTTCGGCCGCCGCGAGGCCATCGGCAACACGTCCGGGCCTGCGACGTTCACGCTACGCAACCAGATAGGCGATACTCACCGCGTTTGGAGCACTCCCCAGCGTGATGTTTGCTGACTACAGTGTTCGGCGGACGTTTAGTAGCTTGAGCGCTCGGGACCCCGCAACCGCCGGGTGCCCGCGAACACCCGGTCAGGGCCCGCCGCCCTACATCCGCCCGGGCGTTCAGGCACAAGGGCCCTGCACCCACAACCCGGGCCCTTACCTGTGGGAGGGGAAAACGTGCCGCTCACTGCTCCGTGGGGCGACAGCTCGACCAGCGCCCTGCCCGGAATGTCGGGTGGCTCGGTGCAAGTCGAGCCAGCCTCCATCCCGAGGCTGGTGAACGCGCTGCAGGAATCGCTCGACGCGGTCGGCCTGCAGATCGAGCACGCCATCACCGAACTGCGCATCCGGCCCTGGGCCGGCGATCCGATCAGCGCCGACGCCGCCGAGGAGTTCAACCGGCGCTCCGTCGGCGGCGGCGATGACGCGTTGACCGCGCTGTGCGGCTACCGCGACCAGCTGCAGGCGGCCGCCGAGTCGCTGCGGCTGGCCAACCGGCAGTACGAACGGATCGACGGCGACAGCGCCTACGGCATCGGCGGAGGTTGCTGATCCCGATGAGCGACCACCGTTGGCAGGGATACCGCCATCCCGAGCTGTTCGCCCAGATCAACGAGGGCCCCGGCGCGAACGGCTCGATCGACAGCGTGCGCCGCTGGAGCGAACTCGCCCGCGCGCTGGGCGACATCGACGCCGGGCTGGCGTCCGCCTTGTCGTCGGCGATGGGCGGTTGGCAGGGCATCGCCGCGGACAGCGCGCACGACGGCGTGCGTCCGCTGGGCAACTGG
The DNA here is from genome assembly GCF_040655595.1 of Saccharopolyspora sp. NPDC050389. NCBI lineage: Bacteria > Bacillati > Actinomycetota > Actinomycetes > Pseudonocardiales > Pseudonocardiaceae > Saccharopolyspora > Saccharopolyspora sp. NPDC050389. Next base: position 55,722 of record NZ_JBFAKG010000052.1, on the reverse strand, counting down.
GCGGCCCAAGCCCAGCAGGCCACCGCCGTGATGCGGGAGCGGGCCGAGCAGCAGGCGGAATTCATCAGCAAGGCCCGCCAGGACATGCCGCCGCCGGTGCAGGTGACCACCGAGGAGCCGGGCACCGCGGAAACGCTGCTGACGCACCTCTTCGGCGGGCAGACCGACTACGAGCTGCAGGAAGCCAAGCAGAACGCCGCCGAGCAGCGGGCCTTCGACGTGATGCGCACGTACGAGGCGTCGACGCAGGCCAACACCACCTCGCTGGCGTCGTTCACCCAGCCGCCGCAGGTGGTGGTCGACGCCCCGGTCAGCGGTGCTCCCGGGGCGCCTGCCGGGCAGCAGAACGTGACCATCAGCTGGGGCGCCACATCGGCGCCCGCGACGCGAGTTCCGCTGACGCAGTCGACGCTTTCCACCCGCCTGCCCGAGCAGCGATCGGGGCGGCCGGGAGGCGGCGGCGGATCGGCGCGCGGCGGCGACGGCCGTTCGGCAGGCAAGCGAGTGCGCAAGGACCGCGACGAGGCGGTGGACCGGAAGGTGACCGAGCAGCTCGGCCGCCCGGGCGGGTTCTTCGACGAGCCGCAGACCCTGTCCCGCCCGGTGATCGGCGGCGAGCCCGGACAATGACGGTCACCGACACCGGCCGGCGACTGAGCCTGTCGGCGCTGGAGTTCGACGTGCTCACCGAGCACCTCGGGCTGGAGACCATGCCGCTGGTGGTCAAGGTCCCGTCGCCAGGACGCACCCACACCGAGCGCGCGAAGCTGGTGGAATCGGCGTGGCGGTCGCTGGCCGCCCGCGACCTCGGCCGCCCGACCGAACTCGATCCGGAGCTCGAGTGGATGCTGCGGCTGCTGGCCCGTCCCGGCCGCGAGGTCGACGGGCGGATCTGGATGCAGCGCAGCGTGCGGGTGCTCGCGGCGTCCGACGCCGAATCCGAACAAGCGGTGCTGGTCGTCAAGGACCAGGACACCCTGAGCCTGCGGGCCGCCGCGGCGAGCGGGCTGCCGCGCGAGGCGGTTTCGGTGCTGCCGACGCTGCCACCCGGCCCGGGCCGTTCGGTGTCGGTGCGCAGCGGCGATCTCGACGGCGCCGCCGAGGAGGCGGGCGACAACGTCGAGCGGCTGCAAAACGCGTTGCAGCGTCGCGGAATTCGCCCGGACGACGCCGAAACGCTGATGAGCATGGTGGCCGGGGTCGATGCGCGCGGGCAGTTCGGCACCGCGGCCCGGGACCGGTTCGGTCGCCGCGTCCGAGCCGATCACGTCGTCGGTTTCTTCGACACCGCGCACGGCCGTTATGCCCAGCTGCGAAAGGAATCGCCGTCCGGCGACGTGTGGAGCACCGTCGCGCCAGTGGACACCCGCCGCCTGATAGGCCACGTCGAGGAACTGCTCGCCGAGGTCTCCGCAAACCAATGAGTCCCTCGGGATGCCAGGCACCCCAAGGGACTCACTGAGTCAACGCTGCGCGGGTAGCGCTCAGCACGAGCAGTGCAAGCCTGACGTCAGGCAAGCGGCGTCAGCCGCTTTCTCCCTTCACCACGCACGCAACTTGCACCGGCGCGGGTTCTCAGACGTCTTCTCGCGAGAACAGCCCCGATGCCGCGTATTGGTCATACACAAATCGGGGATCCCACAGCGAGAAGGCGTCTGTAACTCCCGCAGGGGGCCGCTACTTGCACCGCTACGCAGAACGAGCCGAGCACATCCTCACACCACAGGTTCGATGATGCGGTCTCGTGCTTCTGGGGCCGCCGAGCGCTTCGCGTCGGCCGCCTGGTCGTCGGGCTGCGTCTGCGAATCCCGCTCCGCCTCGACCCGCTTCGTGTACACCTCGACCTCGCGGGCGACGCGCGCGTCGTCCCAGCCGAGCACCTCCGCCATCAACCGCGCGACCGGCTCGGCGCACTCCACACCGCGGTGCGCGTACTCGATGGAGATCCGGGTGCGCCGGGTCAGCACGTCTTCCAGATGCAGTGCGCCTTCGTGGCCGCACGCGTAAACCACCTCGGCCTGCAGGTAGTTCGGCGCCGCCGGGATCGGCTTGAGCAGCTCGGGCCGATCGTCGCCGAGGGCGAGCACGTCGTGGATCTCCGAACCGAAGCGGTCCAGCAGGTGCCGGATGCGGTACGGGTGCAGGCCGTGCGCGGCGGCCAGCTGATCCGCCTGGTTGACCAGCGCGTGGTATCCGTCGGCGCCGAGCAGCGGCACCCGGTCGGTGATCGACGACGCCATCCGCCCGGTGATGTCCGGCGCGATGGCGTCCACGGCGTCGGCCGCCATGACCCGGTACGTCGTGTACTTGCCGCCGGCGATCGCCACCAGACCGGGCGCGACCCGCGCGACCGCGTGTTCCCGGGAGAGCTTCGAGGATTCCTCGCTCTCGCCGGCCAGCAGCGGCCGCAGGCCCGCGTACACGCCTTCGATGTCGTCGTGGGTCAGCGGCGTCGCCAGCACCGAGTTGACGTGTTCCAGCAGGTAGTCGATGTCGGCCTTGGTGGCCGCCGGGTGCGCCAGGTCGAGGTGCCAGTCGGTGTCGGTGGTGCCGACGATCCAGTGGTTGCCCCACGGGATGACGAACAGCACCGACTTCTCGGTGCGCAGGATCAGCCCGGACTCGGCGACGATCCGGTCGCGGGGCACCACGATGTGCACGCCCTTGCTGGACCGGACCCGGAAACGGCCGCGCCCGCCGGAGAGCTTCTGCAGCTCGTCGGTCCACACGCCGGTCGCGTTGATCACGGCCTGCGCGCGGACCTCGACCTCGTCGCCGGACTCCACGTCGCGCACCCGGACACCGGCGATCCGGTCGGCCTCCCGCAGGAAACCGGTGACCTGGGTGGACGTCGTGATCACGGCGCCGTAGCGGGCGGCGGTGCGGGCCACCATCATGGTGTGCCGCGCGTCGTCGGCCTGTGCGTCGTAGTACCGGATGGCGCCGATGATCGCGTTGCGCTTCAGCGCCGGCACCATCCGCAGCGCGCCCGCACGGGAAAGGTGCTTCTGCCCCGGTACGGAGCGGGCGCCGCCCATCGTGTCGTACATGAACAGGCCCGCGGCGGTGTAGGGGCGCTCCCAGATCCGGTGGGTCAGCGGGTACAGGAACGGAACCGGCTTCACCAGGTGCGGCGCGATCCGGGTGAGCATCAGCTCGCGTTCCCGGAGGGCCTCGCGGACCAGCGAGAACTCCAGCTGCTCCAGGTAGCGGAGTCCACCGTGGAACAACTTGCTGGAACGGCTGGAGGTGCCGGCCGCCAGGTCGCGGGCCTCCACCAGCGCCACCCGCAGCCCGCGGGTCGCCGCGTCCAGCGCCGCGCCCGCGCCGACCACGCCACCGCCGATCACCACGACGTCGAATTCGTCGGAACCGAGCCGCCGCCAGTTCTCCGCCCGCTCGGCCGGGCCCAACGTGCCCTTCAACCGGTTTTCGATTTCGATTTTGTCCTTGGACACCAGGCGTCCTCCTCGCTCGAATCGCGTCCCACCGCTGACCACCCCGCCGACGCGGAACCGGACTCGGCGCCAGTCCGTCCTGCGATGGTCATCATGCCCGACCTGCACCCTTCGTGCTCGGCACGGCACTTCGCGTATTTCCCGCCTGCTCGACCCGCGCGCCGCGGTCGCGCAGCACCTCGATATCGGCGCTCGTCGTCTGCGAATCCACGATCACGACGTCGAAGTCCTCGACCGGAGCGACCGCGTGCAGCGCCCGCCGCCGGAACTTGGTGTGGTCGACGTAGAGCACCCGCCGCCGCGCCGAGGCCAGCATGGCTTTCTTGATCTGCACCATTTCCTGTTGCGGGTAGCAGCAAATCCCGTCGGTCACAGCGGATACCGACATGATCGCCAGGTCGACGCGCAGGTTCCGCAACGCGTCCAGCGCCATCCCGCCGACGAACGCGTCGGCCCACGGCAGGTAGTCGCCGCCCACGCAGATCAGGCTGATACCCGACGCACCGGCCAGTTCGCCGAACACCCCGCGGTGGTTGGTGACGACGGTCAGCGGCGCGCGCTCCGGCAGCAGCCGGGCCAGGTACACGCCGGTCGTCGAGTCGTCGAGCACCAGCGCCTGCCCCGGCTCGATCAGTTCCGCCACGGCCTGCGCGATTTCCTCCTTCTCCGCCGCGTTCTGCTGCAACCGGTATTCCGACGCGGCCTCGTAGAGCAACGACGAAGCCGCCGAGACGTAGCCGCGGTTGCGGTGCACCAAGCCCTGGGACTCGAGGTCGGCGAGATCGCGGTACACCGTCATCGCGCTGGCGCCGACGGTCTCGACGAGGTCGTCGATCCGCATGTTGCCTTCCGCCATGACCAGCTCGGTGATCTTGCGCCGCCGGTCCTGCTGCTTCCCGGACGGGCGTCGACCGGACATCGTCGTCCTCCCAAAATCCCTGGTCATCGCGCTCCGGCCGACCGGAGCGCAGCTGCCACCAGCCTGGCGCAACGGCCGAGCCGGCGCGGTGTCATCACCTAATTCGATAAAAACACCATCGGAGGCGTCTTGCAACGTTTGTTTTCACAAGTCTAATGTGACCTGCCATGCGCAACGATGCCTGGGGTACGCCCCCGCCGCGGGCCGTCCACCAGGCCCGCGCCACCGGTCGATCGAGATCACCGATCGACCGTTCGGGCATCCGCTCTACCAGCCGAGACGCGGGACTAGGCGGTTCAGACCAACCTGTTGCCACGAGTGGCGGCATACATGGACACGTGTTGCCATGCGGCAGTACCGTCCCGACTCATTCCATCTCGGACAGTCAGCGAACCCGCCTTTGCCAACGGCGGCATTAAGAGGGGAACGGCAGCATGAGTTTTGGTGAGATCTTCCTCTGGGAGATGATGGGGACGGCGGTTCTCACCCTGCTGGGATGCGGTGTCGTCGCAAACACCGTGCTGCGCAAGAACCGCGGCTACGAAGGCGGTTTCCTGCTCGTCAACTTCGGTTGGGGCTTCGCGGTTTTCGCCGGCGCGAGCGTCGCAGCACCGAGCAACGCGCACATCAACCCGGCGGTGACATTAGGGCTCGCGGTGAACGGCCAGACGCCGTGGTCCGAGGTCCCGATCTACATCGCCGCGCAGATCGTCGGCGGCACACTCGGCGCGATCCTGTGCTGGGCCGCCTACAAGCTGCAGTTCGACACCCACGACGACCCGGCCAACACGCTCGGCGTCTTCGCCACCAGCCCGACCGTGCCGAACGCGCCGTGGAACCTCGTCACGGAGATCATCGGCACGTTCGTGCTGGTCTTCTGGATCATCCTCAGCCCGCAGGCGGGCGTCGGCGAAACGCCCGGTGTGCCGTCGTTCGGCAACTCGGCGCTCGGCTACGCCGCGGTCGCCTTCATCGTGATCGGCATCGGCAACTCGCTCGGCGGCCCGACCGGGTACGCCATCAACCCGGCGCGCGACCTCGGGCCGCGCATCGCCTACGCGATCCTCCCGATCCGCGGCAAGGGCTCGGCCGACTGGGGCTACTCCTGGATTCCGATCGCAGGCCCGATCATCGGCGGTGTGCTGGCCGGCCTGCTGGCGCTAGCCCTGCCCATCAGCTGACCGAACGATCCACTTAGGAAGGTAGAACGAGTTATGTCCTCGTACATCGCCGCCATCGACCAGGGAACCACCTCGACGCGGTGCATGATCTTCGACCACTCCGGTCGGGTCGTTTCGGTCGACCAGATGGAACACCGGCAGATCTTCCCGAAGGCGGGCTGGGTCGAGCACGACCCGACCGAGATCTGGGCCAACACCCGGCAGGTCTGCGCGGGCGCGCTGGCCAGGGTCGACCTGGTGTCCTCGGACATCGCGGCCTGCGGCATCACCAACCAGCGGGAAACCACCGTGGTGTGGGAGAAGGCCACCGGCAAGCCGATCTACAACGCGATCGTCTGGCAGGACACGCGCACCGACGAGATCGTCAACGCGCTGGCCGCCGGCGGGACCGGCCAGAACCGGTACCAGAGCAAGACCGGCCTGCCGCTGGCGACCTACTTCTCCGGGCCCAAGGTGAAGTGGATCCTGGACAATGTGGACGGTGCCCGGGAGCGCGCCGAGAAGGGCGAGCTGCTGTTCGGCAACATGGACACCTGGGTGCTGTGGAACTGCACCGGTGGCCCGGACGGCGGCCTACACATCACGGACCCGACGAACGCCTCCCGCACGCTGCTGATGGATCTGGAACGGCTCGAGTGGGACGCCGACATCTGCGCCGAGATCGGCGTGCCGATGGCGATGCTGCCGGAGATCCGGTCCTCGTCGGAGGTGTACGGCAAGTTCCGGGAACGCGGCGTGTTCGCGGGAATCCCGATCTCCGGCATCCTCGGCGACCAGCAGGCCGCCACCTTCGGGCAGGCCTGCCTGTCGCCCGGCGAGGCCAAGAACACCTACGGCACCGGCAACTTCGTGCTGCTCAACACCGGCACTGAGCGGGTGATCAGCGAGAACGGCCTGCTGACCACGGTCGGCTACAAGATCGGCAACCGGGACACGGTCTACTGCCTGGAAGGTTCGATCGCGGTCACCGGCTCGTTGGTGCAGTGGCTGCGGGACAACCTGGGCATCATCGGCACCGCCCCGGAGATCGAGCAGCTCGCGCGCTCCGTCGAGGACAACGGCGGCGCGTACTTCGTGCCCGCGTTCTCCGGGCTGTTCGCCCCGCACTGGCGCTCCGACGCGCGCGGCGCGATCGTCGGCCTGACCCGGTACGTCAACCGCGGCCACCTGGCCCGTGCGGTGCTGGAAGCGACGGCGTTCCAGACCCGCGAGGTGATCGAGGCGATGAACGCCGACTCCGGCGTCCCGCTGAAGTCGCTGAAGGTCGACGGCGGCATGGTGCAGAACGAACTGCTGATGCAGTTCCAGGCCGACATCCTCGGCGTCCCGGTGATCCGCCCGGTGGTCGCCGAGACCACGGCGCTCGGCGCGGCCTACGCGGCGGGCCTCGCGGTCGGCTTCTGGTCCAGCGAGGAGGACATCCGCTCGAACTGGGCCAAGGACAAGCAGTGGGACCCGGAGATGCCGGAGGAACTCCGCGAAAAGCAGTACCACCAATGGCAGAAAGCGGTCACGAAGACCTTCGACTGGGTCGAGTGAAGCCCTACTGCTGCAGTGAATCCACGACAGGCGTTTCGGGTTCCCACAACGGGATGATTGCGATCCCCGCTGGCCCGTAGCGTCGTTGCGGCGGCGTGATCTGCACCTTGCGAAAAAGTCGCAAGAGCAGGTCACGCCGCCGTGTTGGTGGGAGCGGGTCCCATTCCGCGATCAGGGCACGCGCAACGATCTGGGCAGGCTCGGATTCTTGGCTGTTGACTTGCTGTTCGGCGGTGGCGAGCCGTTCAGCGACCGACGCTGCTCTTCGAGCAGTTCGGAGCGTGTCTGGTCGTACTTCTCCCCCGGCGTGGCGATGGCAGCGGCGAAGGCGTGCAGCACATTGCGTTGCTGCCCGCGGACGCAGTCCAGCCACGCTGCGACGCCCCAGCACGTAAGGGCCGTATTCGGCGATCAGGCATGCTCGGGCGGTGGGAGGTAGGGGGCAAAGTGGTCGGCGATGCTGTTGGCTACGGCTTCGGCGTCGCGGGAGCCGTCGACCTCGATCACACGGATGCCGAGTCGTCGAGCCGTGCGGACAGCTTCGTCAGCAACGAGGCGGTCCCGGGCGAGCCGGTTCTGCTGTGCTCGGGTGGGGTCGCTGACCTGATGTCCGAAGGCGGCGGCTCGGGGTAGTGCGCGGAGCTGGTGCTGGCGGAACTCCTGCGTGGGCACCATGACGACCATCCGGCGCGGTGAGTCGACGATGGGTGCGACGAGATCGGGCCGCAGTCCCCATCCTTCGGCGATGATCGGGCGCCCTGAGACGAGTGCACGCAGGTCATCCAGCGCCCACTCGAATCGGATCGGGAATCCCGCCAGGGTCTGGTCGGCCATCTCCTCGGGAGTGGGGTGGACCCACACGGTGTCCGGGTCAGGCTCGATGGTCGACTCACCAAGTTCGACCCGGCGGGCGATCCGGCGGTCGTTGTGGGCACGAGCGTCGTGGTAGTCGTAGTGATAGGTGGTAAGGCCGTATTGGACGGCCAGGAGCCGCGCGACGGTGGACTTGCCCGCCCATTGCCCACCGCCAATCCACAACGCGTTACGCAATGTGCCGAATGGATCCCAGACTTCACCGTCATGACCAGTCACTCGTGCCCTCTTTCCGCTGTTGGCGGTCCAGTCACCGGAGCCGGTCCACTCGCCTGACCGACCCGCCCCAACCCGCCTCCGTGCACACTCGGAGCGGGGGCAGATCATGCACCAAGCGGGATCGCGTCGCCAGCACTCTCTGATCAGAGTCATGCCACTCGTGGCTGTGCGCTGTGATCACGACTAGGTCGAGTGAACCCTATTCGGTCCTAGGCCAGACGCTTTCGGGCTCCCACACCGGGATTATCTCGATCTCGGCAAGCTCGTAGCGCCGCTCCGGCGGCGTGCCCGTTCCTCCAACAGGCCGCGCGCGATCGGCAGCGCCGGTTCTCCGTCCTCTGCTTGCATTTGCTGTTCGGCTGTTCGGCTGTTCGGCTGTTCGGCCAGGAGTTCAGCGCGGGTTTGCTCGTACTCTTCTTCGGCCATTCGCTCGGCGACCAGGTGTCACCGCGAAAAGCCGGCCTGTGACCGCATTCCGCCTTGCGCTGCCGCACACCGCCGACCAGCGCCATCACTGGGCACGCAAAGCCAAGCTCAGCGACCCGTGGTGCATCACCGACGACCGTAACGGCCAAGTGGTCGCGAACCGATGCAGTGAATGCGTTGGGGCCACGATGGATGGCCTCGACCTGCTGCGCATCGGCTCGGCGCTCGGATGACGGGAACTCGCGTGAACGGAACGGACCTTTACGCAACGCTGGACAGCCTCAACAACGTTTGCGGAGTCGCCGTACTTCTGATCACCGTGGTCGGCCTGATCACATTGGCCGTCTGGGCTCTCAGCACCTACGCGTTCTCCAAGAAGGTCGGCGTCACCGAGATCCCAGGCGAACGCACAACCATGCGGAAAGCATGGCGCACGATGAAGGAAGCCGCGGAGTTCGTGGACCCCATGGACGTAACCCATGCCCGAGCACGACAGGTACGAGCCTGGCGCGTCAACGAAGGCGCGTCATGGAGCCTCATCGCCACGCGAGCCTCGAGCGAGTGGGGCGAGGACTACGGCGACAACCCAGAATGCGGACATGCGCTGTGTCGGATCGCCGCTGCCACGCTCGCAGAGGACGGAGACGTCGCACCGTGGGTAACCGAAACGGCAGGTGCTTACGACAATCAGAGCCCACTGCCGATGCCGACTCCGGAGACGCGCTCATGAGAGCCCGCTACCGCGACGGCCGCGCCCTGGCCGAGCGCCTGAGCCTGGCGCGCCTCTCCGGCCACGCCGTGCACGCCATCCGCGGCGCCTGCCCTGTCGCCGACCGCGACCGCGCCGGCTGGCCGCTGTAACGCCCAGCAGTGCGCCTCGCCGAGGCCGCGGCGGAATGGGATCGGGTGGCGCCGGGGTTGCAGGATGAACCGCAGTCCACAGTGGACGTGTTGGCTGATCGGCAGGCGGCGCGATCTTCTTCCGGAGTTCGTTCGGGAGAAGGCCGCGCCGCTTCTTGCTGGTGCGCGCTCGCTTACCGGAGCACCGGCGTCAGGGGACTACCTGGACTTCGTCGCCCGGGTTGAGGCTGTCGAAGAAGCGCTTCGCCGCCGTCGTGGACAGGTGCACGCAGCCGTTCGACTTGGCTTGGAGACTGCCCTCGTGGAACGCGATACCGGTCTTGGTGAAGAACACCGAGTTCGGCATCGGTGCGTTGTTGAACTCGGTGCTGCGGTGGTCGGCGTCCTTCCACTGCACCCGGTGGATGCCGGTCGGGGTCTCCGAGCCCGGCTTGCCGCTGGTGATCGGCACCGGGCCGTAGCTGGTGCTCCCGTTGTTCTGGAGCCAAGCCTGGTTGGTCGACAGGCTCACGCACGCCTTGGCGCTCGCCCGGCAAGGGCTCGGGCTGCCGCCCGTGGCCTGCGCGGTGGCCGCTCCACCGGCCAGCGCGCCGCCCGCGACCAGAGCCACCACGGCCAGCGCGGACGCTTTCCTCCTGCTCATTTTCCTCCTCACGCCTGACGTGCGCTTCGCTGTGCTCGCATCGACGGTGCCACATTCCCGTGCGGCGTCCGGCTCGCCGAGTGGTTGCGCCACGCCTGGCAGCAAATCCGAGAAAGGCGCGCGTAATGTCCGATTGCCCTTCTCCGCTGGGAAAACAGCGTATCGAGGCCGAGTGACCAATCCCACTTCGGGGCCAAAATGGCCACTGAGCACGCCGTACACGGCCGAACACTTGGCGTGACGGATCACGGCTCGCGCGCCAACCGGCGGCTGGGCCGGCGGCGACAGCGACGAGGCCGCGTCGACCCGGTTCGAGGGCACCTTGCCGGATGAGTTTGCGGCCGGGTGGTGCGTGCCGAACGCACCACCCGGCTCATGGCACCGCCGCGCGCCGGTCGAGGGGCGACGCGTCGCGACGTGGCGGTGTGGCTTCCCCCGAGCACGGCTGGCCGCGCCGGACGAAGACCGTTGTTGTTCCTGGCGGAATACCTAGTGCGGCGCTTCGCTCTCCGCCAACAGGTCGGCCAGGACTCGTGCTCTGGCTTCGCTGTGCTGTTCATCGGGTCTCCAGGTGCAGGCGACGTCGAATGCCCGGACCCTCCCGGTGGACAGGATTCGGCGGATCGCGGTGAGCACCGCCGAACGGGTCGGCCCGCCGCCGACCGGGAAGCTCATGCCGGGCAGCTCGGCGGAGTCGATCACGTCCAGGTCGATGTGCAGGAGCAGCGGCCCGTCCGGCAGGGCCTCCGCGGCGATCTCATCGACCTCGCACCGCGCGATGTCCGCGGTCGCCAGGTACTCGGCCTCCGCTTGGTCCAGGTCCCGGGCGTCCACCAGCAGCGCACGGTTCTCCGGCAGCGGGCGGAGCCCGAGCCGGTCCGCGATCAGCTCTGGGCGGTAGCCGACCGCGATCCGCAGCGGCATTCCGCCCACGTAACCGGATTCCGTGGTTTCCAGGGTCTGCACATCGCCGTGCGCGTCGAACCAGACGATCGCCGCGTCGGTTCCCGCCCGCTGCAGTCCGGCGAGAACGGCGAGCGAAACCATGCAGTCCCCGGAGACCACGGTCGGCACCTCACCTCGGTCGACGGCCCGAGCAACCTCGTCCGCGACAACGGGGTACAGCGCGCCGAGTCGCTGCCACACGTCGCCGTCCGGTAGCGGTATCGCCACCGTCGTGGCGTCGGACGGCAGCAGGAGGCCGGGCTCCGGCAGCCGCTCGTCGAGGTGGTAGGGAACCGAAACAATCGCCATATCCCGAGATTAGGCGTTCTGGAACACCATCGGCGACCGATTTTCCGGGCAGATCAACGGAAGTCGTCGGCGTGGTCGACGGCCCACTGGGCGAATGTGCGTGCCGGGTGCCCGGTCACCTGCTCAACCGTCTTCAACGGCGGCTCCGGGTTCTGCACGTTCTGCGCCCCGTAGGAGAGCAGCGTGTCGGCGATACCTTCCGGAAGGCCTTTGGCGACCAGGTGCGCGCGGGCCTGCTCCGGCGTTTGCTCCTCAAGCTCGATCTCCCGGCCGATCGCGGCGCTGATCGCCTGCACCTGCTCGCCCACCGTGATCGCTTCCGGCCCGCTCAGCGCGTAGGCCGCTCCGGCGTGTCCGTCCTCCAGCAGGGCGGTCGCCGCCACCGCCGCGATGTCGTCCTCGTGGATCGGTATCTGCCGGGCGTCGACGAACGGCTCGCGGACGACTCCTTCGGCACGGATCGATTCGGCCCAGGCCAGGGAATTGGTCGCGAACGCGCCGGGCCTCAGGAACGTCCACTCGAAGCCGCCCGCTTCCACCGCTTCCTCGATCGCTCGGTGCCGGTCGCCGATCGCGTTGCTTTCGGCGAACTCCACCGCCTTCGAGGACAGCAGCACGACACGACGGACACCGGCCGCCTTCGCCTGCTCGACGAACGTCCCGGCGCCTTCCGGTGCGGGGAACAGGAAGACGCGGTCGACCCCGGCCAGCGCCTTCGCCAGCGCATCCGAATCGGCGAGGTCGCCCCGGAACACCTCGACATCACCCGGCAGCCCGGCCGTTTCCGGGCGCCTGGTCAACGCTCGCACCTGGGCTCCGGCGGTCAGCAGGCGATCCACCACGCACCGCCCGACGTTGCCCGTCGCACCGGTTACCAACACGGTCATGAAGAAATCCCCTCAGAGCATTCTGGTGATCACTTCCCAAGCTAGGACCTCCAGCGCACTCGAGGTCAATTGAATTGCGGGTTCATCCCGAATTTCGCTTTCCCGCCAAGGTCAGACGGGCAATGCCGAGTCCGGCCGCAGCAGGCCCGCCGCGATCAGGTCGCCCCAGAGACCGGCCGGGACCGCGCGACCGAACAGTTCGGCGTTGCCTCGAACCTCCGACGCGGATCTAGCTCCCACCACAACGCTCGCGACCGCCGGATGCGAAGCGACGAAAGCCATCGCGACCTGCGGCACGCTCGCGCCGTGCCGGTGGATCACCTCGGCCATCCGCGCCACGCGCGCCCGCAGTTCCGGCGCGGCCGGCACGTAGTCGTACATCGCTTCCGGCCCCGGCTCGTCGGTGGCCAGCACTCCGCCGTTGAAGACGCCGGCCGCGAGCACCGACACGTTGCGCCGGAGGCACGTCGGCAACATGCTGTCCGCTGCGGACTGTTCGAGCAAGGTGTACCGGCCCGCGAGCAGCACCGCGTCGACATCGGTTTCGACGGCGAACCGCTCCAGCATCCGCCACTGGTTCATGCCAACGCCGATCGCGCCGATCACGCCTTGCGACCGGAGCTCGTGCAAGGCCGGATACGCCTCGCCGACGGCCTGTTGCCAGTGGTCGTCCGGGTCGTGGATCAGCACGACGTCGATGCGGTCCAAGCCGAGCCGGCGCAGGCTGGCATCCAGCGAACGCCGCACCCCGTCCGCGCTGAAGTCCCAGACCCTCCGATGGTCGGCGGGAACGTCGAAGCCCGCGTCGTCCCGCCGCGCCGAGCCTCGTGGATCGGGCACGAGCAGCCTGCCGACCTTGGTCGACACGACCAACTCGTCGCGCGGCCGCCCGGCGAGGGCCCGGCCGAGTCGCCGCTCGGCCAGCCCGAGCCCGTAGTGCGGGGCGGTGTCGAAGAAGCGGATGCCCGCGTTCCACGCCGCATCCACCGCTCCGAGCGCGGTGTCCTCGTCCACCGCGCGGTAGAGGTTGCCGATCACCGCGCCGCCGAATCCGAGCACCGAGACCGAAACCTCCGATCCGCCCAGCCGGCCGGACTTCATGCGCCCCCGCTCCCGGGCAGCTCCCACACCTGCGTCAGACCGGTGTCGGTGCCCGAGTAGTCGTCCTCGACGGCCAGCAGCTCGGACATCGTGGCCTGCCAGGCGACATTCGCGGGATGGTCACGCAGCGCGTGCCGCATCGCCTGGTAGTCCTCGACTTCCACCACGTGGAACAGGTCCTGGCCGTCGCGCCAGATCCGCCAGCTGTGCACACCCGCGGCGCGGAGGGCCGCATCCAGGTCGGCCGGGATCACCGCGTGCACCTGCTCGTACTCGGCTTCCTTGCCGGGCTTCAGCTTGGTGTGCAAGGCGATTCGCTGCATCTCCGGCTTCTCCTCAGCTCTTCCGCAGGCGCAGGCCCTGCATCCCGCCGTCCACGGCGAGCGCGGTGCCGGTGGTCGCCCCGGCCGCCGGACCGGCGAGGTAGGCGACGGCCGCCGCGACCTCGGCCGCCGACACGAGCCGCCCGGTGGGCTGGCGGGCCTGCAGCGCGCTCAGCTCCGCTTCCGGATCGTCCGCCGCCGCGAGCAGCCGCCGCACCCACGGCGTGTCGACGGTGCCCGGATTGACGCAGTTGACGCGGATTCCCTCCGCCACGTGGTCGGCGGCCATCGCCATGGTCAGCGACAGCACCGCTCCCTTGCTCGCGCTGTAGAGCGCCCGGTTGGGCAGTCCCGCGGTGGCCGCGATCGAGCAGGTGTTCACGATCGCTGCGGCCGAGGACTCGCGCAGGTGTGGCAGGCACGTCCGGGTCGTGCGCACGATGCCGAGAACGTTGACGTCGAAGACCCTGTTCCACTCGTCGTAGGCGTTGGCCTCGACGGTGCCCTGCGCACCGATTCCGGCGTTGTTGACCAGGACGTCCACGCCGCCGAGCCGCTGCACGACCTGCTCGACGGCGGCGGACACCGACTCCTCGTCCGTCACGTCGCAACGCAGGCCCAGCACGTCCGCCGGCGCACCGGAGGGATCGAGGTCCAGGGCGGCGACGGAGGCGCCGCGCGCGGCCAGCTCGGTGGCCACCGCCAGCCCGATGCCCGAACCAGCCCCGGTGACGACAGCGGTCCGTCCGGCGAATTCAGTCATGCATCCGTCCTACCTTTCCCGTTCGACGTCCACACCGGGCCGTCGGGATATGCGTAGTCGACCAGCGTTTCCGGTCGCAGCTGTGCGGAGAACCCGGGGTGGCGCGGCGCCAGGTAGTTGCCGCCGCGGATCGTCACCGGATCGACGAAGTGCTCGTGCAGGTGGTCGACGTACTCGATGACCCTGCCGTCCATCGATCCCGACACCGCGACGAAGTCGAACATGGCCAGGTGCTGCACCAACTCGCACAGGCCCACCCCGCCCGCGTGCGGGCACACCGGCACCCCGAACTTCGCCGCGAGCAACAGGATCGCCACGTTCTCGTTGACACCGGCCACCCGCGCGGCGTCCAGTTGCAGGTAGGACAGGGCGTTCGCCTGCAACATCTGCTTGAACACCACCCGGTTCGCCACGTGCTCGCCGGTGGCGACCCGGACCGGCGCGATCGCCTGCGCGATGGCCGCGTGGCCGAGCACGTCGTCCGGGCTGGTCGGCTCCTCCACCCACCACGGGTCGAACGGCGCGAGTTCCCGGATCCAGTCGATCGCGGTCCCCACGTCCCAGCGCTGGTTGGCGTCGACGGCGATGCGGATGTCCGGGCCGACCGCTTCGCGGGCGATCCGCATCCGGCGGACGTCGTCCGCGAGGTCCGCACCGACCTTGAGCTTCAGCTGCCGGAACCCCAGGTCGACCGCCTCCCGGCAGAGCCTCCGCAGCTTCTCGTCGGAGTACCCGAGCCACCCCGGTGTTGTGGTGTACGCCGGGTAGCCGCCATCCCGGAGCTCCGCCGCGCGGGCGGCGCGTCCCGGCTCGGCCCGGCGCAGGATGTCCAGCGCTTCGCTCGGCGTCAGGGCATCGCTCAGGTACCGGAAGTCGACGAGCTCGACCAGCTGTTCCGGCGTCAGCTCGGCGAGCAACTGCCACAGCGGCTTGCCCGCCCTCTTTGCCTTCAGGTCCCACAGCGCGTTGATCACGGCGGCGATCGCCATGTGCACTACGCCCTTCTCCGGGCCCAGCCAGCGCAGTTGGGAATCGTGCACCAGCTCTCGCCACATACCGCCGAGGTCGTCCAGGGTGTGCTGGAGGTCCCGACCGGCCAGTGCCGGTTCCAGGGCCTTGATCGCGGCGGTCTGCACGTCGTTGCCGCGGCCGATGGTGAAGGCGAAGCCGTGCCCCTCGATCCCATCGACCGCATCGGTGTCGATCACGACGTAGGACGCCGAGTAGTCCGGGTCCGGGTTCATCGCGTCCGAACCGTCCAGTTCCCGGGAGGTGGGGAACCGGATGTCGTAGGTCCGCAGGCCCTTGATCGTTCCAGCCATCACGTCCACCTCGTTTCGGGCACGTCCGCGCTCCTCCCGGCAACGCGTGCCCTCAGGTATAGCTACCGGAACAGCGAATTCCAAGATTCACTTCGCGCCCGGCGCCCAGTAGCGGTTCGCAGGTGGGCCGATCGCCGGGTTCGTCCACGGGTGGACTCCGGCCGTGGCTCGTGGGCTCCTCGCAGGTGAGCGAGGCCGTCGGGAGTGTGAACGCTGCGGCACGACGAGCGCGGGCTTGCTCGACCGGAACGAAACCGGGCAGCGGGTCCTTCCCGACGTCGCCAATTCACGATGCCGGGTCGGATCCTCCCAAGAAAAGACCCACCGTGGTGAGCGCTGAGTCCCGCGTAGCGAGCGGGCCGCAGTGCTTGCGTGCGCGTCTCACGGCGCCGAACGGTGGGCTGCCCGACTTGCTCGGCAGCCCACCTCGACCGCTCTCGTCAGAGCATGGACTCGACGATTTCGACGGCCCGCCGCAGGCCGCCGGATTCCCGGATCTCCCGCCGCATCTCCTTCAACCGCAGCCGGATCACCTCACTCGAGGTGACCTGCTCCAAAGCGGCCCGCAGCTGCTCCGGTGTCACCGACTCGCAGTCGACCTGCGTGCCCAGCTGGAGTTCTTCGATCCGGGCCGCGTTCATGAACTGCTCGACCGCCTGCGGAACCGCGATCAGCGGCACCTCGTGGTACAGGCCCTCCATCGTGCCGCCCATGCCCGCGTGCGTGATGAACGCGCTCGCCTGCGACAGCACCCGCAACTGCGGAATCCATTGGTGCACCTCGAAATTCGGCGGGATCTCGCCGAGTTCCGCCGGATCTGCCGACCGTCCCACCGCCATCACCACGTGCCAGTCGAGATCGGCGAACGCACGCATGCACTTGCGGTAGAACTCCAACCGGTTGTTGTAGGCCGAGCCCAGCGAGATCACGAGCACCGGACGCGAGTCCGGCGCCTGCCAATCCTCCTGGAACGCGCGCTCGGTCAGCATCGGCCCCACGAAGGTGAACGAATCCACGACCCGTTCCCCGAAGTACTGAAAGGAACGGGGAATGGTCACGACGCAGCGGTCCGGTACAGACACGTTGTGGAAGACCAGATCGGTGCCTTGCTGGGCGAAGTACTCGTCGTACCTCGCCTGCACCGCGAGGGCCTCCGGCGACAGTTCAATGCCGAAGGTCTCCTCGACACCCTCGAAGTACACGTGGGTCGGAGACAATTGGAGGCGGGGCACCTGCCACTTCTCCGACAGCACGAGCGCCTGGAAGGCCGCGATGTCGTACACGATGAGGTCGGGCCGGTCGGCCGCGTACGCCTGTTCGAGCTGCAGCACCACGGCCATCATCTCTTCGAGGAACATCTCCTGGGCCGCGACCTGTTCTTCCGGCCATTCCTGCGTCTCCGCCGATGGGCCCGGCAGCGTCGAGGTGTAGCGGACCGGCGTCGCGCCGGCCTCCGCCACCTGCGTCGCGAAGTCATCGGTCGTCGCGTACGTGACGCGGTGCCCGCGGGCCACCAGTTCGGCGACCAGCCCGAGGCCCGGGTTCACGTGCCCGTGCGCCGGAATCGACATGAACGCGATGTGCGCGGGCCTGGTGCGGTAGCTGTTCTGAGCCGTCTCGGCCATCTGGTTCTACTCCTGATCAGGAAACGCCTTCGCCGCAGCGAAGAGCGCGGAAGGCATTCGGATCGCCGCGCCCGGTCGCATGTGACCGCCTCGCACCGAACGCCGAAACGCGGGCCGCCGGACACCAGCGGTCAGCGCTCGGAGGTTGCGAGCGGTGAATTCCCGAACTGGGAACGAGATGCGCACCGAAGCACGGTGGATTCAGGCGGTGGAGCCGCCCGGGGATCGCCGCCGTCGCGGCGACCTGATCAGAGGTAGAACTGCCTGTGAGCCATGTTCCGAGCATAACGGGCCGTCCCGCCGGATGTCGCGCCGATTTTCCGGAGTGCGGGTGCTGCGCGGCCGGTCACGCGTCAAACCTGTTCGCCCGCAACGAAAATGGCGGGCGTCGGCCGAACGGTGACCTAGGTTGGCGGCATGGACGTGATCGAGGTGGTGCCGAACCTGTACTTCCTGGCGCTCGAATTCGGGCAAGCGTACCTGTGGCGCGAGGGCCGCTCGGCAACCCTCATCGACACCGGGATCGCCGGATCCGGCCCGGCCATCATGGGGCTGCTGACCGAACTGGACACCGAGCTCGACCGGATCGTCATCACCCACGGGCACGAGGACCACACCGGTTCCGCCGCCGAACTCCGCACGGCGACCGCCGCACCCGTGCTGGCCCACAGCGCGGACGCACCCGTCGTGCGAGGCGAGCGGAAACAGGCCGAGCCGGTGCTGCTCGACTGGGAACGTCCTCTCTTCGAGAGCGTCGCCCCGACCCTCCCGTCGCCGCCGCCCTGCCCGGTCGACCAGGAGCTCGCCTATGGCGGCGTGCTGGACTTCGCCGGTGGCGCGCAGGTGCTTTCCATCCCGGGACACACCGATGGGAGCATCGCTGTTCACTTGTCAAAGAGCCGGATCCTCTTCACCGGAGACACCATCGCCAACGTCGGCCAGCTGATGCTCGGCACGTTCAACGTCGATCGCGCGCGAGCCATCGAGTCGTTCCACCGCCTCGCGGAACTCGACACCGAGGTCGCCTGCTTCGGCCACGGAGAACCGATCATCGGCAACGCCGGCGCCGACTTTCGCGCAACGGCGAAGCAACTCACGGCGTAGTCCACAACACTTCGACCCTCACCGAAGCAACACCTCCTTACGGTTGCGCTCATGGAAACCATGACGCCCAGCAACGACATCCGAACCAGCAGCAGTGGCGGCGTCGACCACGTGACCGTCGCGCCGAGTGTCCTGTACTTCGGGACGCCGGTGGCGCTGCTGTCCACCGAGAACGCCGACGGCACCGCGAATCTCGCACCGATGTCTTCCGCCTGGGCCCTCGGCGACGTGATGGTCCTCGGGATGGGCGGCACCTCTCACACCGCGTCCAACCTCGAAGCGCGGCCCGACCTCGTGATCAACTTCCCGTCGCCCGAGCAGTGGCCCGCGGTCGAACGGCTCGCGCCCTTGACCGGCCGGAACCCGGTTCCGGACCAGAAGCGCGGCGTGTTCCGCTTCGAGCCGGACAAGTTCGGTGCCGCCGGGCTGCGCCCGGAGCCTTCGGACCTGGTGCGCCCGCCCCGCGTCGCCGAGTGCCCGGTTCAGCTGGAGGCCCGCGCGACACGGGTGCGAGCCGATGCCACCGGAAGCTTCCGCATCATCGAGGCGCAGGTGCTGCGGGTGCACTGCGATCCGCGCATCGTCGTTGCAGGCACGCACCACATCGACCCGGCGGCGTGGAGCCCGCTGATCTACAACTTCCGCCACTACTTCGGCCTCGGTCGAGAACTGGGGCACAGCTTCCGCTCCCAGACCCCGCGTCCGGAAGACGCGACAACGTCGGCGTAGACCGGCGTTCGGCCAGGCGCGGGTGGATGCGGCACCGAAAGCGCTTGCTCAGGCGGCGATCTCTGCCATTTCGCTGATCGCCTCCTCCACCATCCGCCTGGTGTGCCGCAATTCCCGGCTGTCCAACCTGTCCCGCAGGGCGAGCAGCTCGCGCTCGGTGGCGGGACGTGGCCGCCCCATCTTGTCGAGGCTCTTCAGCAAGCCCAGCTCGGCCAGCGCGGCACCGCGCGGTTCGTTGCTGGACTGGAACATCTGCTGCGCATCCCGGTAAGTGCGTGCGGCCTCCCCGTACCAGCACGCGCGGAAGAGGACGTTGCCGCGCATCTTGCGGTTGTAGGCCAGCGCACTGGTCAGGTCCATCCGGCGGCAGATCTGCTCGCCTCGCGACAGCAGTCGCAGCGCCTCGTCGTGCTCCCCGCGCAACGACATGATGTCCGCCAGCCCTCGCAGCGCCCAGGCCAGGCCGCGCTCGTCCCCGCCGTCCTCCGCGATCTCGGCGGCCTCGGTGAACCGCCGCCACGCGGAGTCCAGGTCGCCCGCGTTGCGGTCGAGCTGGGCCAGGCCTTCCAGCGCCCACACCGTGTGCCGGCACTCGCCGCGCTTGCGGGCCTCGGCCAGCAGCTGCTCGTGCAGCTCGCGTGCTTCCTCGTAGTCCCCGCGGATCCGCAGCGTTTCGGCGATCCCGGCGACCGAGTAGCCGTACGCGATCAGTTCGCCGGACTGCTTCGCGAGATCCCGTGCGGAGCTGAGCCAGCGCACCGCGGCGGTCATCTGCCCGCGCTGCCGGGCCAGCGTGCCGCCGCTCCACAGAGCCCACGCCATCGCGCCCCGCTCCCCCGCGCCGCGGGCCGTCCGATAGCTCGCCCGCCACGCCGCATCCGCCTCGTCGAGCCGGCCGAGGCGCCGGTACGCCTCCGCGACCGCCAGCCGCGCCTGGGCGAGCGCCAGGCCGACGCCCTCCTCCGCCGCCTGGGACTCGCGCTCCAACGCTGCCGCCAGCACATCCCCGAGGGCCGCGTTCACCGACATGTCCCGGAGCTTCCCCTGGTACTCAGGAGCGAATGCCTTGCCGTACATCTCGAGCCACCTGGCCTTTCCACCGCGTTGGTGCTCAAGACGCACCAAGTTGATTTGCGGCCACGCCCTCCGCCGATCCCCTGAAGCGGAGGGCGGGCCACTCCGAACCCCCGAACGACTTCAAAGCTATTGCGTCGCGAGGGGTCGGCGGCTCAGCCGAATTGGCAGCCCGGGTCAACCGATCGGCCAGGAAGGAGGCAGCGCTTCTAGTACTTTTGGCCGAGGTCGGCGGCGGTCAGGAACGAGCCGAATGGCCCGGACGCTCCGCAGGCGGCAGCTGGCAGGCCGGGGTGGCGCCCGGCAGCCGGTAGCGGTTCGCCGCGACCCACCGGTACGCCCACGCGGCTAGCAGCCGCAGCACCGGGGCGGACATGAGCCAGCCGAGCACCGGCCAAGGCCTGCGGCAGTCCTTGAGCAGCTCCGCGACCGCGGCCGCGCCGCCGAACACGCGGCCCGACCTGGCCACCCACAGCACCTCGTGCCGGGCCCGGTCCGATGTGGTCCGCAGCGCGGCGAGATCCGCCTCCTGCCACGGCAGGATGCGCATGTGCACCGGCAGCCGCTCCGCGACCCGCACGCTGCGCGTGCAGAATCCGCAGTCCCCGTCATAGATCAGCACCGGCAGGTCAGCCATGCCCGCACGCCCCTTCCACCCGATCCGCCAGCCGTGGCGGGTGCCTCAGCGGCCGCAGACGCGGCCAGTCCCAGCACAGCAGGTAGACGTCGTAGCAGCATCAACCCGGCGATCCCCCAGGTGAAGCGCGAGGCCGGCGACGGCGTTCGGGCCGGCGCATCGGTCGGTCGGCGCGGATCAGTCCAGGTCGTCGTGGCGCATCAACAGGCGGCCGGCCTCGGTCAGCGAGCCCGACAGCGACGGGTACACCGAGAAGGTGTTCGCCAGGTTGTCGACGGTCACCTGGTTCTGCACCGCGAGCGCGATCGGCAGGATCAGCTCGCTGGCGTTCGGCGCCACCACGACGCCACCCACCACCACGCCGGTCTGCGGCCGGCAGAAGACCTTGAGGAAACCGCGCCGCAGGCCCTCCATCTTCGCCCGCGGGTTGGTGGCCAGCGGCATCGTCACGGTCCGCGCGGGCACGTCCCCGCAGTCGATCGCCTGCTGGCTGATGCCGACCGTGGCGATCTCCGGGTGCGTGAAGACGTTCGCCGCGACGGTCTTGAGCTTGATCGGCGTGACACCCTCGCCGAGCGCGTGCCACATCGCGATGCGGCCCTGCATGCCCGCCACCGAGGCCAGCAGCAGCAGACCGGTGCAGTCGCCGGCCGAGTAGACGCCGGGCACGCAGGTCCGCGACACCCGGTCGACCGGGATGTAGCCGCCGCGGTCGGGCTCGATGCCCACCCGCTCCAGGCCGATGTCGGTGGTGTTCGGCACCGAGCCGACGGTCATCAGCGCGTGGCTGGCCTCGACCTGCCGCCCGTCGGCGAGGTGGATCAGCACCCCGGAGTCGGTACGCTCCACCTTCTCGGCCCGGGCGTGCTTGACGACCTCGGTGCCGCGCTCGGCGAACACCTCTTCCAGCACCGCTGCGGCGTCCGCGTCCTCGTGCGGCAGCACCCGGTCGCGGCTGGAGATCATGGTGACCTTGACGCCCATCTCGGTGTAGGCGGAGGCGAACTCCACACCGGTCACACCGGAGCCGATCACGGCCAGGTGCTCGGGCAGTTCGGGCAGGTCGTAGAGCTGCCGCCAGGTCAGGATCCGCTCCCCGTCGGGCTCGGCGCCCTTGAGGATCCGCGGCGTGGCGCCGGTGGCGATCAGCACGACGTCGGCGGCCAGCTCCTCGAAGCTGCCGTCGGCGAGATCGACCCCGACGTGGTGCACGGCCATGCCCTTGGTCGGGTTGGTGAACCGCGCGCGGCCCGGCAGGATCTTCACGCCCTCGCGGCGGACCCTGGAGCGGATGTCGGCGGACTGCGCGAGCGCCAGGCCCTTGACCCGGCCGTGCACCACCGCGACGTCCACGTCGGAGTCCTCGGTCTTGGTGCGGATGCCGAGCTCACGGGCGTCCCGGAACGCGGAGCGCGCGCCGGCGGACGCGATGAAGGTCTTCGACGGGACGCAGTCGTAGAGCACGCACGCGCCGCCGAGGCCCTCCGGCTCGACCAGCGTGACATCCGCCCCGTTCGAAGCCGCGACCAGCGCCGCCTCGTAGCCAGCGGGGCCGCCTCCCATGATCACGATGCGGGTCACTTCGCGCTCCTCCTCGGTCCGCCTGCCTTGTGGGCGCCGAACTCACCGTACGCTGCGACGAGTCCAGGCAATTCGGGTGGTGCCGCGCGAGTTGACCATCGTGGCGAAGACCACTCCCGGCATTCCGGGCGGGGCTGCGCGGGTTGCCCGGGCCGGGACCGTTACCCACATTCGTGACGTAGTCCGCTCCGCCACCCGGGCTGTCGATCGCTACCCTGTTGGGCGTGCCTCTGTACGCCGCGTACGGGTCCAACATGGATCCGGCCCAGATGATGAAGCGCGCCCCACATTCCCCGATGGCGGGAACGGGCTGGCTGGTGGACTGGCGGCTGACCTTCGGCGGCGAGGACTACGGCTGGGAAGGGGCCCTCGCCACGATCGTTGAGCAGCCGGGCTCCCAGGTTTTCACGGTGCTCTACGACGTCAGCCCGGAGGACGAGCAGCAGCTCGACAACTGGGAAGGCGCCGAGCTCGGCATGCACAAGAAGCTCCGGCTCCGGGTGCAGACGCTGGACGGATCGGCGCTGGCCTGGATGTACGTGCTGGACGCCTACGAGGGCGGGCTGCCGTCGGCGCGTTATCTCGGTGTGATGGCCGATGCGGCCGAAGCGGCCGGGGCTCCCGAGGACTACGTCGAGAAGCTGCGCAAACGCCCGTGCCACAACGTCGGCCCGTGAACCCCGCGTGACATCCGGCCCGAATATCACGCCTCTCGTGTGATAATCACCCCGGTTGCACGCGCGAGGTGAGGGGGGTCCGTGGCCGACGCAGGCACGCCGGTCAACCAGCAGGACCGACGCGAGCAGATCCGCCTAGAGGTGCTGGCCAGCGGGTTCGTTCGCATCGAAGCGCTGGCCGCCGCGCACGGGGTCAGCGGGATGACCATCCACCGCGATCTGGACGTCCTCGAACAGCAGGGCTGGCTGCGCAAGGTTCGCGGCGGCGCGACGTCGACGCCGACCGCGCTGCTGGAGACCTCGGTGCGGGCTCGGATCGCCGATGCGGCCGACGAGAAGGCACGCATCGCAAAGCACGCCATTCGGCACGTTTCTCCTGGCCAGGTCGTTGCGCTCGACGACAGCACCAGCGCGCTGGCGGTCGCGGAGCGGTTGGCGCCGCTGGGGCCGCTGACCGTCGTGACGAACTTCCTGTCCGTGATCAACCTGCTCAGCGGCGAACCGGGGCTGCACCTGATCGGGCTCGGTGGCGACTACCAGCCGTCCTACGACGCGTTCCTCGGCCTGCACACCGCGAGCATGGCCCGCACGATGCGCTCCGACGTGCTGTTCATGTCGACCACCGCGGTCGTCGACGGGCACTGCCTGCACCGCTCGCAGGAGACGATCCAGGTCAAGCGCGCGCTCATGGAGACCACCGGCAAGCGCGTGTTGCTGCTGGACCACTCCAAGTTCGACCGGCGTGCCGTGCACGAGCTGGCGCCGCTGACCGAGTTCGACGTCGTCGTGGTCGACCCGGGAACACCGGAACCGCTGCGCGACGAGCTGCGGGCGGCGGGCGTGGCGCTGGAGATCGCCGAAGGCTGATCAACCGAGTTCATGCCGGCCCGTAGATGCGGTTCAGGGCGTCGAGCGTGGTGGTGAGCCGTTCGCGGAGCTCGGCGGGGGCGAGGATTTCGGCTTCGGCACCGAGTTTGAGCAGCTCCGGGAGGGCTTGGTCGACGGACTCGATGGGGACCGTCACCCGGGTCCAGCCGTCGGCGTCTGGGGCTTCCGCGGTTCGTCGTGCCGCTTGCGCCACGGCCGGCTCCACCAGGTGGGACAGCCGGTCGAGGGCGTGCGGGGAAAGCCTGACCGTCGCTTCGCCCTGGTGGCGTCGCGCATCGAACTGCTCCAGGTAGGCCTGCCAGTGGGCGGCCAGGTCGAACCCGGTCGGCCGGGCGAAGCGCTCGTCGAGGACGCGCAGGTCGACGATCCGGGAGATGCGGTAGGTGCGGATCCGTTCGGCCGCACCGGCCACGAGGTACCAGCGGCCCGCTTTCAGGACCAGCCCGTACGGCTGCACGGTCCGAGTCGTCTCGTGCGGTTCGGCCCAGCGCAGGTAGCGGATCTGCACCGCGCGGTTGTTCCACACCGCGTCGGCGACCTCGGTCAGGTGCGGTGTGCGGTCCGCGCCTCGGTACCACGCCGGAGCGTCCAGGTGGAACCGTTCGGTGATCCGCTCGGCGCGATCGCGCAGCTCAACGGGCAAGGCCGCCATGAGCTTGAGCTGGGCCGCGGCCACGACGGCGCCCAGCCCGAGCTCGGCGGCGGCCGCGGGCAGCCCGGTCAGGAACAGCGATTCGGCCTCGTCGGTGGTCAATCCGGTCAGCCGGGTGCGGAAGCCATCGAGCAGCCGGTACCCGCCGTCATGCCCCGGCTCGCCGTACAGCGGAACGCCTGCCGCGCTGAGGGATTCCACGTCGCGGTAGACGGTGCGCACCGATACTTCCAGTTCATCGGCCAACTCCTGCGCCGTCACCCGCCCCCGGGTCTGGAGCAGCAGCAGGATCGACAGCAGGCGACTCGCGCGCATGACCGGAAGTCTGCCGAGATCCACTGACAGAAGTCGTCAGGGAAGCGTGGCTAGCCTTCGGCCCATGGACATCGATTTCGACATCGACCAGTTCGTCGACCGCTTCGTCGCCGTGTGGAACGAACCGGACCCGGTGACCCGACGCAGAGCCGTCGTCGCCCTGTGGGCCGAGGACGGCGTCGGCGTCGGCAAGGTGATGGAGTACCACGGGCATGACGCGCTCGAAGTCCGCGTCGCCGAAGCCCACAACGAGTTCGTGCGGGACGGCGGGTTCGTCTTCCGGGCCGCTGACGACGCGACCTGGCATCACGACATGCTCACCTTCACCGCCCACATGGTCCCGGCCGGCGGTGGGGACATCGCCTGGACCGCACGCATCTTCGCCGTCCTCGACGAGGACGAGCGGATCCGGTCCGATTACCAGTTCCCCGAGCCGATCGCACGCGGAAGCGCGCTAACCCGTGCCATTGCGAAGGACTTCCTCCGCCGACTCGGAGAGGGCGATCCCGACCGGATCGCCGAGCTGTTCGCCGAGCAGGTCGACTGGGTGCTGGACTGGCCGGCCGGCGGTCATCCGGCGGTGCCCTGGATCCGGCCCCGCTCGACCAGGGCCGACGTCGCCGACCACTTCCGCTCGATCGCCGAATTCCACGTGCCCGGGGAGGCCGTCGGATCCGCGCCGCGGATCCTCGTGGAAGGCAACGAGGCGGTCGTGCTCGGCGACATCCGCCAGACGGCCAAGGCCACCGGCAAGCCGTACACCGCGCTCTGCGCACTGCACCTGGTCGTCGAGGACGGCCTGATCACGCGCTACGCCGTCTACGAGGACAGCCTCACGGTCGCGGAAGCCCTCTCCGGCTCCTGATCAGGCCGCGGCGGCGATCCAGCCCCGGGTGCGGAGCTCATCGAGGAAGCGCTGGTAGCTGTCGTCCAGTTGGGGAACTTCCGCCCACACGGGCTCGACGAGTTCGCCACCGGGCACCATCGCTGCCGCCGCCGTGCTCAGGTTCGGGTAGAGCGAACCGCTGGCCGCCAGCAGCGCCGCGCCCAGCGCCGTGCCCGCACCTTGGACGCGCAGCACCGGCGTGTCCAGCACCGAGGCCCTGATCTGGCACCAGGCGATGCTGTGGGCTCCGCCGCCAGCGGTGCGCACGGCACCCTCTGCCGGCGCGCCGAGCCGGGCCAGCCGCTCCAGCGCGAGCCGCTCGCAGAAGGCGACGCCCTCGAGGCGGGAGCGGTACTCGTCGACCCGGTCCGCGGGCGTGCCGAGCGTGAACCGCGTGGCGTGTTCGGCGAGGAACGGGAACCGCTCCCCCTCGCCGCGCAGCGGGTAGTTGACCACGCTCGCCGGTCCACGCTCGGTCGCCGCCGCGTCCAGGCTCGACAGTTCGGCCGTGTCCACATCGGACAGAGCGGAGCCGCCGATGTTCGCCGCGCCGCCGGGCAGCCACATCCCGTCCGGGTGCAGGTGGCTGTACACCGCACCCGCCGGATCGTGCACGAGTTCCTTGGAAACTCCCTTCAGCACCAGGGTGGTGCCGAGGACCGTCACGAACTGCCCGATGTCGACCGCTCCGCAGGCCAGCTGCCCGGCGCAGCCGTCGGTCATCCCGGCGCGCACCTCGCAGCCGACCGGGAGGCCGGTTTGCGCCGCAGCGCTCGCATCGACTGCGCCCAGCACCGTTGTCGGGCGCACGACATCCGGCAGCAGCCGGTCTGGCACGTCCAAGGCCGCGAACGCCTCGGTGGCCCACTCGCCGTCCACGGCGTCGTAGCCGCTCTTCAGCGCGTGGCTGGAATCGGTGGCGACCGGATGCCCGACGAGCTTCCAGGCGATGACGTCCGGCGTGTGGCACACCCGCGCCGTGCCGTCCGGGAGGTGCCGCGCCAGCCAACCGATCCGGGCCAGGCCGGAGCCCGCCGACGGCGTGATGCCGGTGCGCCGCCAGCGGCTCGCACCCACCTCGGCTGCGATCCGGGCTTCCGTTTCGGCACGCCGGTCGTCGTACATCAGCGCCGCGGTGAGCGGCTCGCCGTCACCATCGACCGGAACGACCGTGCCCGATGTCGCCGAGATCGCCAGCGAGCGGATTTCGCTGCTGCGCGGCCCCAAAGCGGCCGTGCACTCGGCAAGGCTGTCGCGCACCGCCGGCCACCAGGTGGTCGCGTCCTGCTCTGAGCGTCCACCGGGTGATCGCACCGGCTGCGGCAACTGCCGGGACGCCGCGGCGATCACCGAGCCCGCCGGATCGTGAATCTGCACCCGGACGTTGGCGGTCGCGACATCGACGCCCGCGACGAGCCCGGTCATCGGCAAGCCTCCAGCGCGTTCGAAAGTTGTTCGCTCATTCGGCCCCCTGCAAACGCTCCAGCACATCGGGCAGCTCGGCCAGCGAGAACACCGCCACATCGGGCTCGGCGAGCTGCTCCGGCGTGGGCTCCGGCGGCGCTTCGCCGCGCACCACCCACACCGTGCGCAGTCCGACCCGGTGCGCGCCGCGCACGTCGGTGTCGAGCCGGTTGCCGACGTGCACCGCGTTCTTCGGCTCGACGCCGGCTTCCCGCAGTGCGTGCTGGAAGATCCGCGGGTCCGGCTTCTCCGCGCCGACGACCTCCGAAACCGCCCAGATGTCGATGAAGTCGGCCACGCCGTCCCGGCGGAGCGCGTCCACGACGACCGCTCGCTGGTTCGCCACGACCGCGAGTTTGTAACGACCGGCGAGCCGGCGCAGCGTCGGGAGCACGTCGGTGTGCAGCGCGGACGGCGGGTACTCCCAGTAGCGCTCGGCGCGGTCGGACAGCCGTTGCCGGTCCTGCGCGGTCAGGAACCGTTCGGCGACCGCGGTTCGCAGGGACCCGCCCTGGGCTTGGCGGCGCTCGTCGTAGACCTGCTGGAACTCGGCTTCGTCGACGCTCCGGCCGTCTTCGGCCGCCAGTTCTCGCACGGCGCGCAGCAACGCGTCGCGGTAGGCCTTGTCGTCGTAGATGGGGCCGCCGACGTCGAGCAGCACGAGGTCGATGCGGTCGGTTTCCGAGCCGGGGCGGGGTTGAGGCGGCACGTGGCGTCCTTCCGGTCGTGGTCCGCAACCGGGACCTTGGTGTCACATCCCATCGCAAACATAACACTTATCTTGAAATTTTTAACACTGAATGTTGTGATGTTCTCGGGTCGGGCCGATCGGGTCGACCAGGCAGGCGGGATCAGGAGGACACGCCCGTGATCACCATCGGGATCGACGCCGGCACCTCGGTGGTAAAGAGCGTCGCCTACGCCTCGGATGGCACCGAGCTCGCCGTCGTCCGCCGCCCGACCCGGGTCGAGCGGCCCCGGCCCGGCTGGGCCGAGCAGGACATGCCCGAGGTCTGGTCGGCCGTCGCGGACACCGTCGCCGAACTCGTCGGCGAACTTGGCGGCGAACTCGGCGCCGAGGTCGCCGCGCTGGCGATCACCGCGCAGGGCGACGGTTGCTGGCTCGTCGACGACGCCGGCCGCCCGACCGGTCCCGCGCTGCTCTGGAACGACGCGCGCGCCTCGGCTATCGCCGCGAACTGGGCCGACTCCGGGCTGCTCGCCGAGCTGTTCAAGATCAACGGCTCGGTCGGCTTCGCCGGGCTGCCGCACGCGCAGCTCAGCTGGCTCGCCGAGCACGAGCCGGCCCGGATCGCCACCTCCGCGAAGGTGCTGACCTGCGGCGGCTGGTTGTTCCACTGCCTGACCGGCCGCCTGGCCTGGGACGTCTCCGAGGCCTCCAACCCGTTCCTCGACGCCCGGACCGGCCGCTACTCCGACGCGGTGCTCAGCGAACTCGGCCTGGACTGGGCGCAACGGCTGCTGCCCGACGCCGTGGACGGCGCGCAGCGGATCGCGCCGTTGCAGCGGTCCGCGGCCGAACTGCTGGGCGTTCCGGAAGGCACGCCGGTCGTGTTGGGCGCCTACGACGTGATCTCCACCGCGATCGGCGCGGGCGTGACCGAGCCCGGCCAGGCCTGCACCATCCTCGGCACCACGATCTGCACCGAGGTGATCAGCGACGACCCCCGGCTGGAACGCACTCCCGTCGGCATGTCGCTGCGCACCCCGATGCCCGGCCGCTGGATGCTCGCCAGCGCCACGCTCGCCGGGACCGAGGTCGTCGAATGGGCCTGCCGGATGCTCGGCCTGCCCAACCCGGAGAACCTCACCGAGCTCGCCGAACAGGCCGAGCCGGGCAGCAAGGGCCTGCTGATGCTGCCCTACCTCTCGCTCGGCGGCGAGCGCGCGCCCTTCTACGACCCGGCCGCGCGCGGCAGCCTGCAGGGCCTGAGCCTGGAGCACGGTCCGGCCGAGATCGCGCGGGCCTGCCTGGAGGGGCTGGCGATGGTGATCCGGGACTGCCTGGTCGCCAGCACCGCGCAGCCCACCGAGC
Source organism: Saccharopolyspora sp. NPDC050389 (assembly GCF_040655595.1). Taxonomy (NCBI): domain Bacteria; kingdom Bacillati; phylum Actinomycetota; class Actinomycetes; order Pseudonocardiales; family Pseudonocardiaceae; genus Saccharopolyspora; species Saccharopolyspora sp. NPDC050389. The sequence goes on along the minus strand of NZ_JBFAKG010000052.1, from coordinate 26,265 downwards.
TGCGGCTCACCGGTGGCGGGTCGGCGAATCCGCTGTGGCGCCAGGTGATCGCGGATGTCACCGGCTTGCCGGTCGTTCGCACCACCGACGAGCAGGCCGGGGCCAGGGGCGCGGCGGTGACCGCGCACGCGCTGCTGACGGGACGCGACATCACCGACGTCGCCCGCGATCTGGTCGGCACATCGGACCCGTTGCGGCCGACCGAGGGCAACCGCGCGCTGTACGACGACGCATACGCGCGGTTCGTCGAGGTGCGCGAATCCGCCCAGGCGGCCGGTTGGTTCCGTCGCGCGAATTGACGTCCGGGTGCTCATCGCACACCTCCGACAAGCGCGCCGCGAGGCCTCGACCAGGCGAGTTGGAGCAGGGCCGTGGCCTGCCGGGTGCCCCGGCGATCTCTGCGCCGGGCGAGCCGTTCGCCGACGAGCGCCCGGAAGCGCTCGGCTGTTTCGCCGAGCTGGGCGAGCGTCTGCTCCAGGCAGTCCAGCGCCGGCCGCTGCTCGCCGGTGCACAGCAGTTCGCAGAGGGCGACGTCCAACGCCTGGGTGCGCAGCCCGTCGAGCTCGACGACGTCGCACTCCCTGATCCATGCCTGGTGGATGACGAGATCCGGCTGGGAGCGGAGCTCGCGGTCGTAGGGAATGGTCACGTGCACCACGCCGTCGGCAGCCGAGTCGCAGCCGTGCATCGCCGCCGCGGTGGCACCGGACAGCACGGCGTGCGGCCCGGCGCGCAGCAGCGCGGCCGCCGCGCGGGTCAGCGGGTCGTGGACGCGGGTGGCCGGGACAACGACCCCGTACCAAGGTTCCACCCAGTCGCCGTCGTCGAGGCCGGTCGCGACCTCGGCGCGGCCGAGCGCCTGCTCCGCGTCGCGGCGGGTCATGGCACCGTGCAGCGAGGACTGCGGCCAGCCTCCCGATCCGTCGGGTTCGACGGCCACCGGCGGCCGCATTTCGGGAGAGATGATGTTCGCGGTCATGCCTTTAAAGAGGCGGGAACCCCGCGAACAGATACAGCCGCGAGCGGATACACCTCGTTCGAGTGGATCAGCCGCGGAAGCCGCTCGGCGACAACATCCGACGCTGCGCCGCCCGGCGAACTGTGCCCGCCGGACGGCCGAGAACTCAGCGTTCCAGGCTGGTCAGGGCGGTGTTCACCATCGCCCGGATGCCCACGAACAGGGCGCGCTCGTCCAGCGCGAAGGTCGGCTGGTGCAGGTCCTTGACCCGGCCCATCCCGGAGTGCACGCCCAGCCTCGCGAACGAGCCCGGCACGTGCTCCAGGTACCAGCCGAAGTCCTCACCACCGGACGACTGCGGTGTGCTGGCCAGGGCGCTCTCGCCGAGGCCCGCGACGATCCCGGCCCGCAACAGCTCGGTGCTGTCCGCGTCGTTCACCACCGGTGGCACACCGCGCCGATGCTGCAGGTCGAACCCGACGCCCAGCGGTGACAGCAGGTTGTGCACGAGCTCGTGCACCAACGGCTCCAGCTTCGCCCAGGTGTCGCGGTCGCCCGTGCGCAACGTCCCGGTCAGCACGCCGTCCTGCGGAATTGCGTTCGGCGCCTCACCGGCGTGCACGGCACCCCAGGTCAGGACGGTTCCGGTGCGCGGATCGACGCGACGCGACAGCAGCGTCGGCAGGCCCGTGATGACGGTGCCCAGCGCGTGCACCAGGTCCGCGGTCAGGTGCGGGCGGGAGGTGTGCCCGCCCGGCGAGGTCAGCCGGAGCTCCAGCAGGTCGGCCGCCGACGTGATCGCCCCGACCCGGGTTCCGACCTGCCCCACCAGCAGTCGCGGGTCGCAGTGCAGCCCGAAGATGCGGTCCACATCGTCGAGGGCGCCGGCCGCCAGCACGTCCAGTGCGCCGCCGGGCATCACCTCTTCGGCCGGCTGGAAGATCACCCGCACCCGGCCGTGCAGGTTCGGCGCGGCGGCCAGCGCCAGCGCGGCACCCAGCGCGACCGTGGTGTGCGCGTCGTGCCCGCAGGCGTGCGCGACGCCGTCCACTGTGGAGGCGTAAGGCAGGCCGGTGGTTTCGCTCAGCGGCAGCGCGTCGATGTCGGCCCGCAGCGCCACGGTGCGCTGGCCGGGCCGCGCTTCGCCGATGTCGCAGACCAGACCGGTGCCCACCGGCAGCATCCGCGGGCGCAGGCCCGCCCTGGTGAGCCGCTCGGCGAGGAACGCGGTCGTCTCGTGCTCGGCGCGGGAGAGCTCCGGATAGGCGTGGATGTGCCGTCGCCAGGCCACCACCCGGTGCGCGTTAGCGTCCAGCCAGGCATCCAGCCAGGACGGTCCACGACCAGCGCCGAGGTCGACCACGGCGGATTCCGCACCGGACCCCACGCTGGACATGGTGCTGCCGATGGGCGCGCTCGGCCCGTCCGCACCCGCCGCGACGAGAGTTGCCTGGGCTACAGCGGAACGCTCCGCCGCATCCCAATCCACGTCTTCCACCGCCGAACCGCCGTTCGGGGACTGACCCGGATCCGGGCCACGAGAATCCACCACGGTCACGCCACGCCTCCCGACGTGCAGATCTTTTCCGACGAACTCCGAGTTGACCGGTCGCGCGCGGCCGCCAGCAGGCGATCGCGTTGCGCGCCGTCCAAAGCGGCGGCCACCGCCGTCCAGGCCATCGCCACCGCCCCATCGAGCACCGCGCTATCCGCGGTCGGTGTCGCGCAGGCTGCGGCGAACTCCGCCTGGTGGTTGACCGCGTCGCCGCAGTCCACCGCGATCATCGGATGGATCGCGGGCAAGGCCTGGGTCAGGTTGCCCATGTCGGTGCTGCCGATTACCGGGCCCTGCTCTTCGCCCCGGTCGAGCGGTTCGCGCCCGAGCTCGGTGATCGCGCGGCGGTACGCCTCCGACAGCCAGCCGTCGGGGTTCAGCTCCGCGTACACCGGAGAGATCTGCACGACTTCGTGCTCACATCCGGTCGCCGTCGCACCCGCCTCGAAGCAGGCCCGAATTCGGTTCTCCAGGCGCTGCAGGGAGCGCGCTTCGGCAGCACGCAGGTTGTAAACCGCCGCGGTGTGCGCGGGAACGATGTTCGGCGCCGCGCCACCTGCGGTAACGATACCGTGCACCATCTGCCGGGGCTCGAGGTGCTGGCGCAGCAGGCCGATGGCGACCTGCGCGACCGTCAACGCGTCGGCCGCGTTGCGACCGAGTTCCGGGGCCGCGGCGGCGTGCGCCGCGCGGCCTGTGTAGCGGACTTCAAGATCGGTGATGGCCAGCGAAGTCGGGCGGCAGACCTCTTCCGAACCCGGGTGCACCATCATCGCCAGGGCGACGTCGTCGAAGACGCCGCGCTCCAGCATCAGCACCTTGCCGCCGCCGGTCTCCTCGGCCGGGGTGCCGATCAGCCGCACGGTGATGCCGAGGTCATCGGCAATCCCCGCCAGCGCGAGCGCGGCACCGACGCCGGCGGCGGCGATGACGTTGTGCCCGCAGGCGTGGCCGACCTCGGGCAGCGCGTCGTACTCCGCGCAGATGCCGACCACCAGTTCGCCGCTGCCCGATTCGGCGACTAGCGCGGTGTCCAGGCCTGCGACCGGGGTTCGGACGGCGAAGCCGTGCCGGGCGAGCAGGTCCGCGACCTTGGCGGCGCTGCGGTGTTCGGCGAACGCGAGCTCCGGCTCGGCGTGGATGCTTCGGGAGAGCTCGACCAGCTCCGCTTCGTGGCGCCGCACCCGGTCGCGGCAGTGGGCGCGCGCTGCGGCAGAACGGTTGGCGTCGGGGTGCGGGGCGGTACTCATTTGCGCCCCATCCTGCATCATGCGGATCGTGGGCGCGGGTCTGGTGCAAGGCTGGGAGCCCACCGGTCGTCACACTGCGACGAACGGGTGGCTCCGATTCGGCAGAACCGAAGAATTGGAGATCGACCGGAGCCGACTAACCTATTCCTCACACTTTCGATTGATAAAGCAGGCGACGAAGCGGACGTCACGACACCGCAGCGTGACCGCATCCGGAAGTCGACGCGCAGGCCATACCAGGAAAGGGTGTGGGCCGGCACCGGTCGGGGGGCTTCCCGGTGCCGGCCCACGTCAGTGGGGGGCTAATACCCCGTCGCAGGCGCGCTGGACCCCGTCGTTACCCGAGCGGGGGGGTGAGGTCCGCGCACTCAGTCAGTTGTGAAAATCCCACAGGTTCGGCGTCAGGTCTAGTCCATGGCGAGAATTGGCACCGAAATAATCTCGTAAAAACCGACCACCCTGCCGGTTTTTTCGCCGCCTACTACTTCTTCCACTTGACGAAGAAGACCGGCTTCTTGCGCGCCTTGCGGGATAACAGCACCAGCGCGATCAACGCCACCCCAGTGGCACCGATGGCGAGGCGCTGCTTGTCATAGGCCGCCGGCTGGGCGGGCGGGGGCGCCTGGCCAGGATCCTGAGCCAGCACGACAACCGGAGCGCCGGGCGAAGCGGTCTCGCCCGCCGCCAGCGCGGGTGGTGCTAACAAGAGAAACAACGCGATCGCAAGGCCAGCTAACACGCGGCCGGTCCGCCACATGATGGCTCCACACCCTTCTACGCCGCGTTCGTCGACCGCGGTAACTCATGCGTGGTCACTCGTGCAGGTCCATTTGATCATATTAGACGCCGAGAGTGACCAGCCATGCGCGACTTGTGCCGGATCGGCGCAGTGCCGAACGGGTCAGCGAACCCGCCGCTCCCGCTCGATGCGATCGCCGAGCTCATCCACCACCAACGACTCCCGGTCGATGCTGTCCGCGCGGTACGCCGCCCGGCCCACGAGCTGCGCCAACACCGGCGCGGTGAGCATCTGGAACAGGCCGACCAGGATCAGCCCCGAGGCGTAGACGAAGTCGAGCTGCACCGCGGTGCCGATCAGGATCAGGATCAGCCCGAGGGTCTGCGGCTTGGTCGCCGCCTGCAGCCGGGCCGTCACGTCCGGGAAGCTCAGCAACCCGATCGCGCCGAGCAGGCAGGACAACGCGCCGCCGATCAGGCACACCGCGGAGAACACGTCCAGCCAGCTCATCGGTACGGCTCCTTCTTCTCGATCAACCGCGCCGCGCTGACCGAACCGATGAACGCGAGCAGCGCGAACGCGGCCAGCAGCGCGATGTTCGAGCCGTCGCCCAGCCAGCCCATGCCGACGCAGGTCGCGGCGACGATCAGGGTGACGAACACGTCGACCGACACGATCCGGTCCAGGGTGGTGCGGCCGCGCAGCAACCGGACGACCACCAGCAGGCCCGCCACGCACAGCAGGCCGAAGGTGACCGCGAAGACCCAGGCCATGCTCACCCCTCCTGTCCGCTCACCAGCGCCACCTCGTTCGCCGAGCCGACCGCCTGCACCACCCGCCGCTCCAGGGCCAGCACCTCGCGTCGCACCGACTCGACGTCCTCGGCCCGCATGCCGAGCGCGTAGACGTAGCAGATCCGGTTGACCCGGTCGATCTGCAGGACGAACTTGCCGGGCGCCAGCGACACCGCGTTGGCGACCATCGCGGTGATGTGGTCGGAGTCGGTCTGCAGCGTCACCGCGACGATGCCCGCCTTCGCGTTCGGCCCGTGGCGCAACGCCTGCCAGGACACCCGCGCCGTGGAGCTCACCAGGTCCCACGCGAGGTAGGCGACGAGCTGCAGCAACCGCAGCGGGCGCACCACGATGTTGGTGTTGATCGGCGGCAGCGGGAACATCGTGGACACCAGCAGCGCCACCACCAAGCCGAAGAACAGCGTGCCGAGGTCGAAGGTGCCCCACAGCATCACCCAGACCACGGTCAGCCAGGCCACCAGCGGCAGCCGTTGGAGCAGCCGCCGCCGGCGGCCGATCGCCTGCTCATTCACCGGCAACACCTCCCAGCACCGCGGTCCGATAGGTCTCGCCGTGCATCAGGTCGGTCGCCGCCCGCCCGCTGACGTCGGCCAGCGGACCCGCCACCACGGCGATCACCACGCTCGCCGCCACCAGCACGCCGGTCGCGACGACCATCGGCCGGTTCGACGTGGCCGTGCCGACGACCAGCTCGTCGGTGGGATCCGGGTCCGGCTCCGGCGCCTTGACCTGGCCCCAGAACGCCCGGGTCCACACCCGCGCCATCGCGTACAGGGTGAGCAGGCTGGTCAGCACCGCGCCGCCGGTGACCGCGTAGGCCGTCCAGGTGCCCGCGCCGACACCGGCCTGCAGCAGCGCCAGCTTGGCGACGAAGCCCGAGAACGGCGGCACCCCGGCCAGGCTCAGCGCGGGCAGCGCGAACAGCACCGCGATCAGCGGCGCTGCCTTGGCCAGCCCGCCCATCCTGGTCAGCGCCACCGTGCCGGTGTGCCGCGTGATCAACCCGCTGACCAGGAACAACGTGGCCTGCACGGTGATGTGGTGCACCACGTAGAGGATCACCCCGGTCAGCCCGATCACGTCGTAGACGCCGAGCCCGAACAGCATGTACCCGATGTGGCTGACCAGTAGGAACGACAGCAGCCGGTTGAGGTCGTTCTGGGCCAGCGCGCCCAGCGCGCCGACGATCATGGTGATCAGCGCGATGCCCAGCATCAGGTTCCAGCTCTCGGAATGGCTGAAGACCAGCGTCTGGGTGCGGATCAGCGCGTAGATGCCGACCTTGGTCAGCAGGCCGGCGAACACCGCAGTGACCGGCGCGGGCGCCGTCGGATAGCTGTCCGGCAGCCAGAAGTGCAGCGGCACCATCGCCGCCTTCACCCCGAAGACGATCACCACCAGCAGCGCGAGCGCGATCTGCAGCCCGTCCGGGAGGTGCTGCACCTTCTCGCCGAGGTCGGCCAGGTTGACCGTGCCGGTGGAGGCGTACACCAGCGCGATCATCGTGATGAACAGCAGCGACGACGCCAGGCTGACGATCGTGTAGGTCATGCCCGCGCGGATGCGGGTGGCCGTGGTGCGCCGGGTGATCAGCACGTACGACGAGCTCAGCATGATCTCGAAGGCGACGAACAGGTTGAACAGGTCGCCGGTGAGGTACGCCAGCGACACGCCCGCGCACAGCACCAGGTACATCGGGTGGAACGTGGTGCTGGAGCGCTGCCGGCCGTAGTCGGTGATGCGCTGGCCGATCGAGTAGATCAGCACCGCGAACGTGACCACCGACGAAACCAGCAGCAGCAGCGCCGAAAGCCGGTCCGCGACCAGGGTGATGCCGAACGGCGCCGGCCAGGCGCCCATCTGCAGCACCACCGGGCCGTAGCGGTCCGCGACGTACAGCAGCACCGCGGCGTCGACGATGATCCCGCCGAGCACGATGAGCCCGAGCGCGCGCTGGATGTCGGCGAACCGGCCCAGCGCCAACGACAGTCCGGCAGCGGCCAGCGGCAGCAGAACGGGCAGGGCCACCAGGACCGTCACTGAGTGGCCTCCTTGATATCCGCTCGGGTCGATTTGCTCAGCGGTGCGGGTGGCGGCCCCCCTGCGGGAGTTACGGTCGCCGCCTCGCTGTGGGATCCCCGATTTGTGTATGACCACGCGGCATCGGGGCTGTCCTCGCGAGGCGACCCCTGAGAACCCGCGGCGGTGCAAGTTGCACAAGTGGTTGAAAGCGGCTGACGCCGCTTGCCTGACGTCACCGTTCCGCCCCCAACCCGCGAGCCTCCTTCGCCAGTTCCTCGGTGCTGTCGTCCTCGGATTCCGCCAGGCGCCGTTCCATCCGCTGGATGCGCCGGTCCTCCACATCGTCGCGGACCTCGTCGTGGCCGAGCAGCGTCCACGACCGGTACGCCAGCGCCAGCAGGAAGGTGGTCAGCGCGAAGGTGATCACGATCGCGGTGAGCGCCATCGCCTGCGGCAGCGGATCGGCCATCTCGTTCAGCGGCGTGGTGCCGATCATCGCGGCGCCGGCGGGCGGGCCGCCGGCGGTCTGCAGCAGGAGGTTCGAGCCGTGCCCGAGGATCACGATGCCCAGCAGGATCCGCATCAGCGAGCGCTGCATCAGCAGGTAGAAGCCGACCGAGTACAGCACCGCGAGCACGACCGCCATCGTCAGGTTGATCGTCATCGCTGCCCCCTGGCCGCCGCCTCGACGTCGGCTTCGATGCCCGCGCCCAGGGTGCGCAGCAGGTCCAGCACCACGCCGACGATCAGCACGTACACGCCGGTGTCCAGCAGCACGCTGGAGACGAACTTGATCTCGCCGAGCAGCGGCACCGCGAACTTGTAGATCGCGGTCTCCAGGATCTGCCCGCCGAACAGCAGCGGCAGGAACGCGGAGGTGGTCGCGATGGTCAGGCCGATGCCGATGAGCACCGGCGGACGCATCGAGACGATGGCGCTGTCGTCCATCCGGCCACCGGCCAGGTAGCGCAGCACGAACGCCTGCCCGGCGACCAGGCCGCCGCTGAAGCCGCCGCCGGCCCGGTCGTGCCCGGCGAACAGCAGGTAGATCGACAGCACCAGCACCGTCGGGAAGATGATCCGGGACGCCAGCTCCAGCAGCACGGTCCGCTGCATCCCCTCGCGGGGGAAACCGGAGAGCAGCCACCGTTCGCTCGGGGCGTCCCAGGTCGTCCAGGCCGGCTTGGGCTTCGTCGGCGAGGTCATTCGCGCACCTCCTCCTGCTGCTTGGCCAGGGTCGGGGTCTTGATCCGCGGCGACGTCGCCGCGCGGGTGCTGCGTTTCCGGCGTTCGTGCCGGGAGGCCAGGATCAGGCTGGCGACGCCGGTCGCGGCGACCGCGAGCACCGCGATCTCGCCGACGGTGTCGAAGGCGCGGAAGTCGACGATGATCGCGTTGACCACGTTGGTCGCGCCGGCGCCCTTCTCGGCGTTCGCGATGAACTCCGCGCTGGCCTCCGGCGGTGCCTGCCGGGCCGCGCTGAAGATGACCGCGGCCAGCGAGATGAACACGCCGGTCGCGCCGGCGATGATCGCCTTGGGCACCCGCAGCGCCTTCGTGGTCGCGGTTTCGGTCTGCGTGAAGCGCACCGGCAGCCGGCGCAGCACGAACACGAACGCCACCAGCGTCAGCGTCTCGACGAGGAACTGCGCCAGCGCCAGGTCCGGGCCGCCGTCCACGATGAACAGCCCGCCGATGCCGTAGCCGACGACGCCGACCAGCAGCACCGCGGTCAACCGCCGCCGCGAGCGCAGCACGGCGATCGCCGCGACGATCACCACGATCGCCAGCGGCAGCTGCAGGAGGTTGTCGTAGGCGCGCAGGTCTTCCGGCACGCTGGCCCGCACCACCAGCGCCGAGCCGGGGATCGCCAGCACGGTCAGCAGGATGATGCCGAGGTAGGTCGGCAGCGAACCGACCTGCAGGCGGCCGGTGACGCCGACCGCGACCCGCTCCAGCAGCGCCATGATCCGCTCGTACCCGCGCTGGGCGTCCAGCAGCCGCGGCAGCCGGTTGCGCAGCGCGGTGAAGCGGGTGCGCCCGAGGTGCAGCGCGACACCGCCGGCCACGGCGATCGCCGACAGCAGCAGCGGCAGCGTCCAGCCGTGCCACAGCCCCAGGTGGTACGGGTCGGCGCCTGCCGGGAAGGCGCTGGCGTAAGCGCTGGTCAGCCCGTCGACGACCGGATAGCCGATGCCCAGGAAGACGCCCGCGGCGGCGGGCAGCGCGGCGGGCACCAGGGCCTCGGGACCGGCCGGTTTCGCCTCGGTCGGGGCGATGTCGCGCTTGTCCGCGAAGGCGCCCCACAGCAGCCGCAGGCTGTAGGCGACGGTCAGCATCGAGCCGGCCACCAGCACCACGTCCACCAGCGGTTCCGGGCCGGAACCGCCGAGGTAGGCGCTGAACGCCGCCTCCTTGCCGACGAAGCCGAGCATCGGCGGCAGCCCCGCCATCGACGCCGCGCCCAGGGTCGCGATCCCCGCCAGCCACGGCATCCGGCGGCCCAGACCGGACAGCTCCCGGATGTCGCGGGTGCCCGCCTGGTGGTCGATGATGCCGACGACCAGGAACAACGTCGCCTTGAACAGGCCGTGGGCCAGCAGCATCGCGGTCCCGGCGACCGCCGCGGTGTAGGTGCCGGTGCCGAGCAGCACCATCAGGAAACCGAGCTGGCTGACCGTGCCGTAGGCGAGCAGCTTCTTCAGGTCGTACTCGTGCAGCGCCCGCCAGCCGCCCACCAGCATGGTGGCCAGGCCGAACACCACGGCCGGCAGCCACCACTGCGGCACGCCCGCGAACACCGGCCCCAGCCGGGCCACCAGGAACACACCGGCCTTGACCATCGACGCGGCGTGCAGGTAGGCGCTGATCGGCGTCGGCGCCACCATCGCGGCGGGCAGCCAGTTGTGGAACGGCAGCTGCGCTGACTTGGTGAACGCGCCGACCAGGATCAGCACCGCGGCCACCGCGACCGGCGTGCCGCCCGGCGGGTTCGCGATCAGCTCGGAGATCCGGTAGGTGCCCGCGGACTCGCCGAGCACGACGAAGCCCAGCAGCATCACCAGCCCGCCCAGGCTGGTGATCATCAGCGCCTGCAGCGCCGACCGCCGCGACTCGCGGCTGATCCCGGCCTGCCCGACGAGCAGGAACGAGCAGATCGTGGTCAGTTCCCAGAAGACGTAGACGGTGATCAGGTCGTCGGCGAAGACCAGCCCGAGCATCGCGCCTGCGAAGGCCAGCAGCAGCGGCGCGGACCGCCGCGCGTCACCGCCACCGCGGCTGAAGTACGTGTCGGAGTAGATCAGCACCAGCGAGCCGATGCCGGCCACCAGCACGGTCATCAGCAGCCCGAGCGGGTCCAGCCGGAAGCTGAGCTCCAGCCCGATCAGCGGTGCCCACGCGACCGTCTCGGTGATCACCTGCCCGGACAGCACCGGTTGCGCCTGCGCCAGCACCCAGACCAGCGCCGCGGCCGGTGGGACGGCCGCGGTCAGGAACGCGGCTCGGGTACTGCGCCGGGCGAGGAACGGGAGCGCCAAAGCAACCAGCAGGTGCACGATGACGAACGCGAGCAAGGGCACCTCCTCGACGCCGATTGGTCGTGGTCACCCGGACCCGCCGACTCCCGACCACCGGGATTGTTCGTCACCGTCGACACAGGCGCACCGCGACGATCGATGTCGCGGCAGTGCAATCGCTGCGCGTATCGGCTTGAGGAAGGCTCGGGCCACCGATGAACAGCGAGGTCCGATCGCGGCCCAACTTATCCGAAACGTACGTATTCGGGCCAGTCAGGCTCCGGCGGCATATTGGCCGATGGGAGGCCGTTTTTCGTTGCGACGAAATGACCTTTGGCGGCATCGGGGGTGCTGCCGCGGCGACCGTCGGCGTGGGATTGTTCACTTTTCGTAACGCTGATACGGATACCCAGGGTGATCGTTGCGACGGCGTCGGTAATGATCGCAGCTGAGCAACGATACTCGCCGGTTCCGCCAAAACCGATCCGTCGACCATGGAAAATATGACCGTGCCCACGGATAGCTACGACCCCAACACCCTGGCCGGCGCAGGGCGGTTGATCGGGGACCGATACCGCTTGGACGGCAAGCTCGGCGGCGGTGCGATGGGCACCGTTTGGTCCGGCACGGACGAACTGCTGCGGCGGCAGGTGGCGATCAAGGAGGTCAAGCTGCCGCCGGGGATGCCGGACGAGGAGGCCGCCGAGATGCGCGAGCGCGCGCTCCGGGAGGCCCGAGCCATCGCCGTCCTGTCGCATCCCAACGTCGTCACGCTCTACGACGTGGCGCGCGAGGACGGCGAGCCGTTCGTGGTCATGGAGCTCGTGCCGTCGCAGAGCCTCGCCGAGATCCTCAGCAAGCACGGTGCGCTCCACGACCACCAGCTGGCGGTGATCGCCGACGGCGTCGCCTCCGGGCTGGAGGCCGCGCACCGGGCGGGCATCGTGCACCGCGACGTCAAGCCCGGGAACGTGCTGATCGGCGACGACGGCCGGATCAAGGTCAGCGACTTCGGGATCTCCCGCAACATCGCCGAGCACACCATCACCAGCACCGGCATCCTGCTCGGCACCCCGGCGTTCATCGCCCCGGAGGTCGCCGCTGGCGAGGGCGTGACCGCCGCCGCCGACCTGTGGGGGTTCGGCGCGACGATGTTCGCCGCGGCCGAGGGGCGCGCGCCCTACGACGTCAGCAACGATCCGGTGGCCACCGTGACCGAGGTGGTGCGCGGTCCCGTGCCGGTGGTCACCAGGCCCGGCCCGATCGGCGACATCATCCGGGGCCTGATGGTCAAGGACCCGGCGCAGCGGATGCCGCTGACCGAGGCGCGCCGCCGGATCCAGCACCTGCTGCCCGAGCCAGGCGTCCGCCCCTTCTCGATGCTGCTGGACCCGGACGCACCGACGGTGAAGGTGCGGCAGCTGGTGTCGCCGCCGCCGGCCCAGCAGCCCGTGTTCGCGCCGGCTTCGGCGCCGCTGGCCAGCAATCCCGGCCTGCCGCCGTTCGCGTTGAAGGAACCGCCGCCGCAGCCGCGCCGCAGGTCGCCGCTGGCGGTGCTCGCACTCGGCGTCGCCGCGATCGTGCTCTTCGCCGCCGCGCTGGCCGGCGGCTTCGCCGCGACCCGGCTGATCGCGGGCCAGTCGGTGCTGCCGGACTCCACGCCGCCGGTCGTCGAGCCCGACCCGTCGGTGACGCGGCTGAACCTGATCAGTCACAGCGACAACGCGAAGCACAGCGCCGCGCTGACCGGTGGCGAGTTCACCATCATGGCCCCGGGCGATCCCGGCTGGCGGCTGTTCATCAGCGAGCGCAACGACTTCGCCAACAGCGCGGTCGTGTCCTTCGTGTCCCCGGACGGCACCACGGAGATCGCCGTCCAGCGCTACGGCAACTTCTTCGGCGTCGGCTACGAGATGTCGGACTACGAGAAGGAGCTGCGGAAGTCCGGTGCGGGCACGGATCGCGAGGTGACCGTCGAATCCAGCTCCGCCGACGGCGGCGGCGACCGGCAGCGGCTGAAGTACACGACGATCGAGAAGCCCCAGTTCAGCCAGCTGGTCCCGGATCGGCGGCTCAGCACCGCGGCGGAGCTGAGCCGCCACGGCAACGACCTCTGGATCGTCCGGGTGACGGTGCCGAACAGCCATGCGTCGACCGGGGAACTGGTCCTCGACCAGGTCCAGGACAGCCTGCAGACCGGCTAGCCGCTCGGGTCCGGTGAGTTCTCGGCTCTGCAGCGCTCGAAAGCGCTTGCGGCGGGTGTTGAACCGGCACCGTCCGGGCTTGGTACGGACTAAGCTGCGCGGCCGTGACGTCTACGACTGCTTCCGACCCTGCCGCCGCTGCGCAGGCGGCCGCCGCCAAGCTCGCCGAGATCACCGGCACCGACCGCCACGACCTGGTCGTCGTGCTCGGTTCCGGCTGGCAGCCCGCCGCCGAGGAGATCGGCCGGCCCACCACCGAGCTGAGCATGTCCGACCTGCCGGGCTTCGCCGAGCCGGGCGCGATCGGGCACAGCGGCAAGGCCTGGTCGTTGCAGGTCGGCGACAAGCGGGTGATGGTCATGCTCGGGCGGACGCACCTATACGAGGGCAAGGGCATCGATCCGGTGGCGCACGGCGTGCGGACCGCGATCGCCGCCGGTTGCCGGACGGTCGTGCTCACCAACGCCGCCGGCGGGCTGCGCGAGGGCATGCAGGTCGGTCAGCCCGTGCTGATCAGCGACCACGTCAACATGACCGCGCGGTCGCCGCTGGTCGGCGCGAACTTCGTGGACCTCACCGACCTGTACTCGCCGCGGCTGCGGGAACTCGCCCGCGGCATCGATTCCTCGCTGGAGGAAGGCGTGTACGCCGGCTTGCCGGGCCCGCACTTCGAGACGCCGGCGGAGATTCGGATGCTGCGCGGGCTCGGCGTCGACCTGGTCGGGATGTCCACCGTGCTGGAGGCCATCGCGGCCCGCGCCGAGGGCGCCGAGGTGTTCGGGCTGTCGCTGGTGACGAACCTGGCCGCCGGGCTGAGCGGGCAACCGCTGAACCACCAGGAGGTCCTGGACGCCGGTCGCGCCTCGGCCAGCCGGATGGGCAAGCTGCTGCGTTCCCTCGTCGAGGCGGCGTGAGCGGCGCTCTTGCCTGGCTCTCGGCCAGGTGCTGAAGTCGGCGTGACGATTGTGGTCGTGAGCGGTTTGGATTGCCATAGCAGTCCAAACCGCTCACGACGCGACGGAGCTCAGGAGGCGATGTGACGCTCGACGCGCAGCTGCGCGAGGCCGCCCGGCAGTGGATCGCCGGCGACGTTGACCCGCGGACCCAGGCCGAGCTGCAGCTGCTGCTCGATGCCGACGCCCCGGAGCTCGCGGATCGGATGTCCGGCATGCCGCAGTTCGGCACCGCCGGCCTGCGCGCGGCGGTGCGCGCAGGCGCGAACGGGATGAACCGCGCCGTGGTCGTGCGCACGACCGCGGGCGTGGCCGCCTGGTTGACCGAGCACGGTCACGGCGGCGGTGTAGTCGTGGTCGGTCGCGATGCGCGGCACCGCTCGGAGGACTTCGCCACCGACGCCGCCGGGGTGCTGGCGGCCGCCGGTTTCGACGTGCGGATGCTGCCCGAGCCGCTGCCGACGCCGGTGCTGGCGCACGCCGCCCGCGCGCTGCGCGCCGTCGCGGGCATCCAGATCACCGCTTCGCACAATCCACCGCAGGACAACGGATACAAGCTGTACCTGCGCGGCGGCATCCACCTGGTGAGCCCGGTCGACACCGAGATCGAGGCGGCGATCGCCGCGACTCCGGCGGCGAACGCGGTGCCGCGCAAGGAAAGCTGGTCGATCCACGACTCCGCCCTGGACGACTACCTCGCGCGGGTGGCGACGCTACCGCGCGGCGACGCGCGAACGCTGCGGATCGCGGCGACCGCGTTGCACGGCGTCGGCGCGCAGCCGCTGCGGCAGGCGCTGCATCGCGCTGGTTTCGACGACGTGCATCTCGTTGCGTCCCAAGCGAAACCGGACCCGGACTTCCCCACCGTCGGCTTCCCGAACCCGGAGGAGCCGGGGGCGACCGACGAGCTGCTGGCGCTGGCCGCCGAGATCGACGCGAACCTGGCGATCGCGCTGGATCCGGACGCCGACCGGTGCGCGCTCGGCGTCCGGGAGGACGGCGCCTGGCGGATGTTGCGCGGCGACGAGACCGGCGTCCTGCTCGCCCAGCACATATTGTCCACAGTGGACAAGAAGGCCGATCCGCTGGTGGCGACGACGATCGTGTCCGCGACCATGCTGCGCTCGATCGCCGCCGAGTTCGGCGTCCGCTACGACGAGACGCTGACCGGGTTCAAGTGGCTGGTGCGCGCCGGCGACGGCGCCGGAACCGGCCTGGTCTACGCCTACGAGGAGGCGCTCGGGCACTGCGTCGACCCGGATGCCGTGCGCGACAAGGACGGCATCTCCACCGCCGTCCTGGGCAGCGACCTGGCCGCCACCTTGAAGGCGTCCGGGAGCGGCCTGCCGGAGCTGCTCGACGAGCTGTCCACGAAGCACGGCGTGCACCAGACCGGCCAGGTTTCCGTGCGCGTCACGGATCTGAGCGTGATCCCGCGGATCATGCGACAGCTCCGCGAGCAGCCGCCGACCAGCCTCGCGGAGACCACTGTGGACGTCGAGGACCTGTTGCCGGACACCGATGCGCTGGTGATCACCGGCGCCGGTGGGCTCCGGGTCGTCATCCGCCCGTCCGGCACCGAACCCAAGCTCAAGTGCTACCTGCAGGTCGTCGAGCACGTCGGCGAACTCCCGCTGGCGGCGGCGAAGCAGCGGGCCGCGGGCCGGCTCGACGCGCTGAAGCAGGCGGTTTCCGATCTGGTGCGGGGAGACTGACGATGCCGAGGCTGCTGATCGTGCACCACACGCCGTCGCCGGGCATGCAGGCGATGTTCGAGAAGGTCGTCGCGGGCGCCACGACCGACGAGATCGAGGGCGTCGAAGTGGTGCGGCGACCGGCGTTGAGCGCCACCGCCAGCGACGTTCTGGAAGCCGACGGTTACCTACTCGGCACGCCGGCGAACCTCGGCTACATCAGCGGCGCGCTCAAGCACTTCTTCGACACGATCTACTACCCGTGCCTGGATTCGACGATCGGCCGGCCGTACGGCTGCTACGTGCACGGCAACGAGGGCGTGGAGGGCGCGCTGCGCGCGATCCGGTCGATCACGACCGGCCTGTCGTGGCAGCAGGTCGCGGAACCGGTGACCGTGCTCGGCCAGCCGGACAAGGACGCGCTGGAGGCCTGCTGGGAGCTCGGCGCGACCGTCGCGGCCGGGCTGATGCCCTGAACGGCCACAACAGTGTTTCCGCACTCCCGGAACGAGCGGCGTTATCGTACGAAAACGGCACTCACCATGCGTGCGAGGCGACGGTTTCGCGCGAAATCGCCACGCTTCGCGACCAACCCCAGTTGATCTTGATAGACACGACCGGAGTAACCTGATCGTGTCGTCGGGGCGCGCCCCTTGACGGCAGCGGGGCGCCCAGGACAAAGCCCGCCTTCCCTCATCAACGTGCGATGCCCAGGGCGCCCCGCACCTTGCGCATGGTAGTCAGCCGACCGGTCCGACCAGCTCAGCAGGCCGATCCGGGGAAACTGCGCGGGCCCTCCAGCAGCATTTGCACCGTCGCAGGGGTTACCCTGCGACAGTGAGTGAGGAAGCGATCCGACTCGAACTCGACGACTCCGGCGTCTCCGTGGATCTCCCACAGCCCCCCGGTCCACACGATCAGGTTCAGGGCGTTCCCTACCGACCTGTCGAGTTCCGCGACGACGACCTACCAGCCGCCCTGGAGCGGTCCGCCCAATGGCTTCGCGAAGCCCAGAACTGGCTGGGTGAACCCATCGATGTCATCGCAGTCCACCTGGACTACGACGATCGCGAAGGTTCTCCCTACTACGATCTCAAGTTGCTCTGCAACGAAGAGGATCTGGCAGGCGCACCGATTGCCATGAGGAGACTCCAGAGCGGAGCCGTCGGCTAGGGCCCGAGTACCGGCATTCCCGCGTGGTCGGCCGACCACCGCGAGCAAGTGCCGAAACACCCGACCTCGGCCGCAGATCGAACGAATTGAGCGCGACGGCCCGCCCGGACTCCCGGGCGGGCCGTCGCCGTTTCGGGGCCCGTCGCCGCGAATCTCGCCTCGCATCAAGGGTTTGCGGCACGGCCGGGTCAGATCTTGGGTTTGGCCCAGCGTTCCAGGTGATCCGCCACTTCGGGAAGCTCCCGCTGGTCGCGGCCGACCTCGCGGACCAGCACCAGCGCCGCGTCGTCGTCGGCCTCCACCCACCAGCCGTTCACGTCGCACATCGCCACCGCGGCCACCCAGGCCAGCCGCCAGTTGCCGCCGGCCAGCGGCCGGGTGCGCACGATCGAATCCAGCAGCGCGGCCGACTTCAGCCACAGGGTCTCGTAGGCCGGCACGCCGAGGACCTCCGCGCGCGGTCGGTACGCCGCGGCGTCAAGCAGTCCACTGTCCCGCACCAGCAGGTCTCCGTCGGACACCGCGGTCGCGAGCAGGAGCAGATCGGACGTGTCGAGATATACGGTCACTGCTCAATAGTCGATCATGAAGGGCCGAGCTTGTCCAACAATCCCCGGTATCGCGGCAGAACGCGCTGCATCACGTCGTCCAGCTGCTGTTCCTTCTGCTGACGCGCCCAGCGTTCGGCCAGCGCGCTGCGCACGACCTCCTGCTTGGACCGCCCCTCGACCGCCGCCAGCTCGGCGAGCCGCTGGTTCTCTTCCTCGGTTAGGCGCAAGGTCATGGCCATGCGGTAGATGGTATCGCGCTGATACCACTCGATAAAGGCGCTACTTTCGGTCAATGGCAAGACCGCGAGCGCACGACGAAGCCCTCCGCACCCGCCTGCTGGACCGGGCCGGAGAGCTGCTGTCCGCGCACGGCCCGGAGGGGCTGAGCCTGCGTCGCCTCGCCGCGGACGCGGGCACCTCGACCACGGCGGTGTACTCGCTGTTCGGCGGCAAGCCGGGGCTGGTCCGCGAGCTGTACGTGGAGGGCTTCCGCCGGCTGTGTGACCGGATGGAGCGGGTGACGCGCACCGGCGACGCGGAGCAGGACCTGACCGCGCTGGGCCACGCCTACCGGGACAGTGCGCTGGCCAACCGGCACTTCTACTCGATCATGTTCGGGCACGCGGTGCCCGACTTCACGCCCGACGAGCAGGCTTGGGAGCAGGCGCTGCGCAGCATCGAGCCGCTGCGGGAGGCGATCGCAAAGGCCATCGAGGCCGGCGAGCTGATCGACGCCGATCCGGCCGAGGTCGTCTTCGCCGCGTGGGCGTTGGTGCACGGCCTGGTTTCGCTGGAGCTGAGCGGTTCGGCGCCGAACGGAGACGAGCGCAGCGCCCGCTATGAACGGGCGCTGCGCAACGGTTTTGCCGGTTGGAGGCGCTGACCCCGAGCGACGGGGGGTTCCTCGGGGCCAGCGCGTCGTGCGCGGTCTTGACCGGCTGCCATGACCGCTCACGACTGCTTCGGGGAACCTGTCAGCCGAGGGCCTTGTGGATGGCGGTCATCAACTCGCCTTCTGGCGTGTCTCCGTCCATCGACCACACCATCGCGCCACCGAGGCCCTGCTGCTTGAGGTACTCGACCTTGCGGGTGATCTCGGCCGCGTCGTCGAAGGTCCAGAACGTGGTTCCGTCGTAGATCCAGGCGTGACCGGCCTTCTCGTCGCGGTGCAGGGTGAACGAGCCGGACTTGGCCTTGAGCACCTTGTAGTCCTCGATGCCGGCCTCGTACTTGGCCGGGGCGGGGCCGGTCGAGCTCTGGAACAGGCCGTTGTTCTGGTTCGGCACGCCGGTCCAGCCGCGGCCGTAGAACGGCACGCCGAGCACCATCTTGTCGTTCGGCGCCCCGGCGGTGCGCCAGGCGTTGATCGTCTGGTCGATGCTCCACTTCTCCGGCGACGGGTCGCCTTCCGGGCTGTAGATCGCCGACTGGTGGTTCGTCGTCGGCTCGTACGCGCCGTGCAGGTCGTAGCCCTGGATCGTGCCGAAGGTGAGCAGGTCGAAGACCTTGGGCACCTCGTAGCCCGCCTCGATCTTCTTCGGGTCGGCGGGCAGGAATGCGCTGATGTCGTAGGTCTTGCTCGTCTCCTGGCCGACGGCGTCGAGCTGGGTGCGCCATTCCTGCAGCAGCGCGGTGTAGTTCTGCTTGTCGGCCGGGTCGACGACGTTGCCGGGGCCGCCCTCGGAGGCGGGCCACTCCCAGTCGAGGTCGACGCCGTCGAAGATGCCCGCGGCGACGCCGTCCCCGCCCTGCGGCTCACCGATCTTCGGCATGTTGCCGCGGATCCACATGTCGATGCAGGACTTGACGTGCGCGGCGCGGGATTCGGGGGTCGCCGCGGCCGCGTGGAAGTTCTTCGACCAGGTCCAGCCGCCGAAGGAGATGTAGACCTTCAGGCCGGGGTGCTTCGCCTTGAGCTGCTTGAGCTGGTTGAGGTTGCCCGCCAGCGGCTGGTCGTAGGCGTCGGCCGTGCCGTTGACGGTCTGCTCGGCGGTGAAGCGGCGCTGGTAGTCGGCCCAGGCGTCGCCTTCCCCCGCCTGGTTGACCTGGAAGCACTTGCCGCCGGCGTCGAGGTTGCCGAAGGCGTAGTTGAGGTGCGTCAGCTGACCGGCGGCACCGGAGGTGTCGAGGTTCTTGACGAAGTAGTTGCGGTCGTAGATCGACCACTGGGTGAAGTAGCCGACCTTGCGGGCGGCGGCCTGCGGTTGGGGATCGGCCGTGGTGTCGGTGGCCCCGGCCGGGGCGGCCAGCGCGGGCAGCCCCAGGGCGAGGATCGAGGCGAGCAGCACCGGCAGTCGGAACGGGAAGCTGCGTCGTCGAGCGGACATGGCGACTCCTGCGTCATCGGGGGGATCGCTCAATGTGGTATAGACCATATTCGGATCAGGTCTAGACCAGATAGCGCCTATTCGGCCCAATAACGCTGCTGCGGGCGGTCGCGAACGGGAAGTGAAAGTCCGGGTAAGAAATGGGATTTTCACTCACCGAGCCGAAAGATCCGGCACCGATATCAAGTTTCCGCTGGCCACGGGGCCGTGTGTACTTTGTGTTGCTATAGCAGCACAAAATACGCACGGCCCCGTGCCTGCAGAAATATCGCGCCGCGCTCCGGAGGGAGTTACACCGTGCCGTATTCGCGGTCTCCCGCGTCGCCGAGGCCCGGGACGATGAATCCCGACTCGTTGAGGCGCTCGTCCACGCTCGCGGTCACCACTCGCACCGGCAGGCCGGACTCCTCCAGCCGGCGCACGCCCTCTGGGGCGGCCAGCGTGCAGATCGCCGTGACGTCGCTGGCGCCGCGGTCGGTCAGCAGGCTGATCGTGTGCACCATCGAGCCGCCGGTGGCCAGCATCGGGTCCAGCACGAGCACCGGGCGGCCGGAGAGGTCGGCGGGCAGGGACTCCAGGTACGGCGTGGGCTGCAGCGTCTCCTCGTCCCTGGCCAGGCCGACGAAGCCCATCTGCGCCTCCGGGATCAGCCGGTGCGCCTGGTCGGCCATGCCGAGGCCGGCCCGCAGCACCGGCACCAGCAGCGGCGGGTTCGCCAGCCGGTAGCCGTTGGTGCGCGCCACCGGGGTGTGGATCGGCTCCACCGCGACCTCGGCGTCCCGCGTCGCCTCGTAGATGAGCATCAACGTCAGCTCTTGTAGAGCGGCGCGGAACGCGGCGCTGTTGGTGCGCGCATCGCGCATTGTGGACAGCCTTGCCTTCACGAGGGGGTGGTCCACGACCCGAACGTCCATGACCGACAACAGTAACCGCCTGCATCGCGAAGCACGTTGCCGCTGCTCAACAACGTGTCGCCGGTCGCAGACCCGCTACTCGGCGTGGGCGGCGATGCCCTGGACGAGGAGGTCGAGGCCGAACTCGAAGCGCTCGTCCTCATCGCCGGACATCAGCGCCGGGAGCAGCGCGACGATCGTCGGGAACCGCTGCGCCGGGAGCTCGGCGAAGTACTGCCCGACCATCTTCATCCGTTCGCCGCGCTCCGCGTCGCTGAGTCCGAAGTCCGCGCTGCGCTCCATGGCGACCGCCGTGGCGAACAGGGCGAGGATGTCTACGGAGAACGCCACCACGCGGTCGGAGAGCCCCGCCGAGCTGAGGATGGCCATCATCGCCTCGGAGACGTCCAGCGCGTTCGGCCCGGCCGGAGCCGGGGTGCGCATCACGACCTGGGCGATGCCGGGATGCGCCGTGAGCACCTGCACCTGCTGGCGGATCAGGTCCTTGAGCGTCTCCTGCCACTTCTCCGGGTCGAGCTCCGGCACCCGCATCTCGCCGATCACGAGGTCGAGCATCAGCTCGTGCAGCTCGTCCTTGTTGCGGACGTAGGCGTAGAGCGAGGCCGCGCCGGTGCCGAGCCGCTGCGCGACCTTGCGCATGCTCACGGCGTCCAGGCCTTCGCTGTCGAGCAGCTCGAGCGCGGTGCGCACGATCAGCTCCAGGCTCAGCGGCCGTTTCGCCGGCCGGTCGCGCGCGGCGCGCTGCTGCCAGGGCGGAACGGGCAGGGACATCGCTCACCACTTCCCAGATCGTGTTGCGAACACCGTACTTGACTCGAACACCGTTCGCGAGTAGAACAGCGTTCGTTACACGAACACCGTTCGCAAAGAGGGGTCACCGATGTCCGAACGAACTCCAGTCCTGATCGTCGGCGCCGGGCTGTCCGGCCTGTCGACCGCCGTTTTCCTCGGCCTGCACGGCACACCGTCGCTGGTGGTGGAGCGCCACCCGGGCACCTCCACCCACCCGAAGGCGCGCGGCCAGCAGCACCACGCGATGGAGGCGCTCCGCCTCGCCGGCCTCGAAGCCGCCATGATCGAGGCGTCGCCCAAGAGCCAGGGATTCCTGTTGCGCATAGCGGAAAGCGCGAGCGGCCCGGTGTTCCGCGAGATCCTGCACGACACCTTCGCGCCGCTCGACCACCTGACGCCGGCGGGCGCGGCCGACGCCAGCCAGGCGAGCGCGGAACGCATCCTGGCCGAGCGCGCCCGCGAACTGGGCGCCGAGATCCGCTTCTCCACCAGGCTGGAATCCTTCGAGCAGGACGAGAACGGCGTCCGCGCGGTGCTTTCCGACGCCACCGGAACCCGCGAAGTGCACGCCGACTACCTGATCGCCGCCGACGGCCACCGCAGCCCGATCCGCGAGCGGCTCGGCATCGGCACCCACGGCCGCGGCACCATCAGCCACTCGGTCCACTGGCTGATCCGCGCCGACCTGTCGGCCGCCGTCGGCGATCGCCAGGTCATGTACTACCTGCAGAATCCGAAGCTCTCCGGCGGCAGCGGCGTGCTGGCCAGCACCGATCACCCCGACCAGTTCGTGGTCGGCGTCGGCTACGACCCGGCGCACGAGGATCCGGCGGACTTCACCGAGGCGCGCAGCCTGGAGCAGATCCGGCTGGTCACCGGCGTGCCCGAGCTCGACGTCGAGATCCTGGCGACGGACGCCACGGTGGCGACCATGCAGGTGGCCGACCGGTTCAGCGCCGGCCGGGTGCACCTGGTCGGCGACGCCGCGCACACCATGCCGCCGCACGGCGGAATGGGCGGCAACACCGCCCTGATGGACGGCTTCTACCTGGCGTGGAAGCTCGCGGCGGTGCTCCGGGGCGAGGCCGGGCCGGGGCTGCTCGACAGCCACGACGCGGAGCGCCGGCCGGTGGGCGAGCTGGTCGCGGAGAACCAGTTCCGGAACGCCATCGTGCGCAATCGGCCCGACCTGGCCGAAGAGGGCGACGCGCCGCCGATCGAAGACCCGGCCGTGCTGCTGTTCGGCTACCGGCACAACGGCGCGGTCGTCCGGGAACCCGGCGACGAGGGCGAGCTCCTGGAGGACGCGACCCGCCCGACGGGCCGCCCGGGTTCGCGCGCTCCGCACGTTCGACTGTCCACTCCGGACGGAGAGGTGTCCACGATCGACCTGTTCGGTCGGGGTTTCGTGCTGCTCACCGGATCCGAGGCGTGGGCCAGGGCCGCCGAAGAGGTCGCCGCCACCCTGAAGGTCCGCCTCGATCCGCTTTTGATCGGCGGCGAGGTGACCGGTGACTGGACCGGGCCGTACGGGGTCGGCGCGGACGGGGCCGCGCTGGTTCGCCCGGATCGCTTCATCGCTTGGCGCAGCCAGGGCCCCGGCACCGGCGCCGACCTGGAGAAGGCGCTACGCACGATCCTCGACCGCTGAGCCGGCACCTTCCGCGAGGCCACGCGGCCGGAGAGGTTCCCGATCTTGACAAATAACCGCGCTCACCGGCGCTGGAAGGTGACCGTAAACAATGCGCTGACCATCATCGACGACTCCGACATCGTCCGGCCCGAACACGCCGTCGAGATGTTCCGCCACTTCGGCGGCGGCATCATGGGCGACACCCCCGAAGGACTGCCCAACGCACAACTGGCGATCCTGCCCGGCACCTCCCACATCACCGCACCACACCACCCCGAACTGCTACCGCCGATGATCCCGGCCTTCCTCGACGCACTCGTCAAGAACGCCCGATGATCATCGAATCCACCCGGGCGGGCCGCTTCGGCCCGCCCGGGTGGATTGGCGAAACGCCAGCGTTAACCCGGTTAAAATATTTACCGAGCAAGCGCCCGTGTTAGCCTCGGTGACGTGGCAGAACAAGTCGGTCTCCGGGAGCGGAAGAAGCAGCGGACCCGCGCGGCGATCGCGGACGCGGCGATCGCGATGTTCCTCGAATCCGGCTTCGACGAGGTCTCCTGCGCCGACGTCGCCGCGCGGGCCGAGGTGTCGAAACCGACCCTGTTCAAGTACTTCCCGGCCAAGGAAGACCTGGTGATGCACCACATCGCCGACCACGAAGGCGAAGCGGCGGCGGTGGTCCGGGACCGGGCGGCGGGCGAAGATCCGCTCGCCGCGCTGCGGCGGCACCACCTGGCGGCACTCGACGCGCACGATCCGGTCACCGGCCTGAACGACAGCCCGGAAACCCGGGGCCTCCACCGGTTGATCGAGAACACGCCCAGCCTGTCGGCCCGCCTGCTCGGTTTCGCGGAAAGACGGGCCGAAGCGTTGGAGGGCGCGCTCGTCGAAGCCGGCGCGCCGGCGGGCATCGTGGCTCGCATCGCGGCGCACCAAGTGGTGACGACGATCCGAGTGCTCGCCGAGGAGAACGTCCGCCAGATCTCCGGCGGCCGAACCCCCGACGAGCTCTACCCGGAGGCGGTCTCCGCCGCCGAGTGCGCCTTCGACATGCTGCGCACCGGCGTCAACGACATCTGCGGCTCGCCGGAGCGCCACCCCGCGCCGTGAGTGGCTGTGCGACAGCCACTCACGACAGGATCACGGGTGCAGGACGACCTTGGTGTAGCCCTCGATTCGCTGGTCGAACTTGCGGTAGGCGTCCGGGGCTTCCGTGAGGGACAGCTCGTGCGAGACGACGAAGCTGGGCTTGGCCCGACCCGCGATGATCATGTCCCGCAGCTGCCGGTTGTAGCGCTTCACGTTGCACTGACCGGTGCCGATGACCTGGCCCTTCTCGAACATCCGGCCGACCGAGACCAGCAGCATCCCCTTCTTCGCCTCTTCGTTCGGCCCACCGGGATCTGCCGGCACGTACAGGCCGGGCACGCCCAGCCGACCGGTCGGGCGCACCGTCTCGATCAGCGAGTTCAGCACGATCGCCGGTTCCTCCTTCGAACCGTCGCCCACCTGCGCCTGGTAGCCGACCGCGTCGACGCCCTTGTCGGTGCCCTCGCCGTCCGTCTGCTCCTTGATCATCTCGACCGGGTCGCCCGCGGAGAAGTCGATCGGGGTCGCCCCCATCTCCTCCGCCTTGGCCAGCCGCTCCGGCACGCGGTCGACGGAGAACACCCGCGCCGCGCCGCGCAGCAGCGCCGAGTAGGCGGCCATCAGCCCGACCGGTCCGGCCCCGTACACGACGACGCTCTCGCCCGGCGAGACCTGGGCGAGCTCGCAGCCGTGGTAGCCGGTCGGGAAGATGTCGGCCAGCAACACGAAGTCGGCCTCGTGGCTGCCGTCGGCCGGCAGCGTCAGGCAGTTGAAGTCGGCGAACGGCACCCTCAGGTACTCAGCCTGCCCACCGGTGTAGGGCCCCATCGCGACGTAGCCGTAGGCGCCGCCGGCGAAGCCGGGGTTGACGGTCAGGCAGAAGCCGGTGTTGCCCGCCATGCAGTTCTTGCAGAAGCCGCAGGCGACGTTGAACGGCATCACGACCCGGTCGCCGCGGTTCAGGCTGGCTACGCCGGAGCCGATCTCTTCGATGATGCCCATGTTCTCGTGCCCGAACACGATGCCCGGTTCGGCCGCCGTCCGGCCCTCGTACATGTGCAGGTCGGAGCCGCAGATCGCGGTCGAGGTGATCCGCACGATCACGTCGTTCGGGTGCTGGATCGTCGGCCGGTCCACCTCGTTGATCGCGACCGAGAAGGGCTCCTGGTACACGACTGCCTTCATCGTTGACACCTCCGAGTGGAAGACGCGCGAATTCCATCTGCCTGCCGACCAGGGACTACCCCGCCCGGGAAGCCCCGAGACACGGACGGTCGTCACCCGAACGAGGGCCGTGCGAGGAGTTGCCGGAACTCCGCCCGCCGACGGGCGATCTTGGGCTGACTCCGATCAGGCCCCGCAGAGATGGCACAGCTGGTCAAGATGCCGCTGGACGACGGCGGCGAACTGCTCATCGAGACCGTGGACGGCCAGGGCTCGATCCCGGTCGGCGGAGCCGGGAAGGTCGTGCAGGCCTCCGAGACCGTGCAGAAGGCGATGGGCAGCATCCGATCCGCGGCGGAGGCCGTGCTCGGAGAGCTGCGCGCGATGGAACAGCCGCCGTCGAAGGTCGACGTGCAGTTCGGCATCAAGGTCACCGGCGAAGCCACACCAGCGACGACTTCCCGCTGCCGGACCGCCCGGCGACCGCGACGAGATCCTGTCGATCACGTGCGCGCAAGTGGCGATCACGTCCGGCGCGACCAGGAAGCCCGCGCCCAGGATGCGGCCGCCCTCGCGGAGCCGGACGAGGCCGAATGGAGCGGATCGGCCGCGAAGCCGTTCGGCAGGTTGTTCCTGAACCACTTCAGTGGCCCGACGGACTCGATCCCGTTCGACCCCGAGCAGTGGTTCCACGACCTGCGCCGGATCTCGGACCGGGAGTTCGCCGAGCAGGAGGAGCCGCTGCTGCCGAAGGGCGTGGATCACGCACGGCCATGCGATGGGTGATCGTGAGTGTTTTGGACTGCTATAGAGGCTGTCTGGGATGTTGTCGGGTGGGGTTGCAGTAGGGCGGCTTGTGCGTTCGGGGTGGTGGAGCGAACGGCCTGTTCGCCTCGTCTATCGGGACGAACGGC